>JAESUN010000160.1 GCA_016763045.1 Opitutaceae bacterium
AAAGGCTCTGAAGGACTTATTCGCTTCAGACAGAAGGGAATCGGGATACAGGTTAATTGCGAAAACCGAGAGAAGAATCAACAATATGAATCCGAACACGGTAGGGATCGACACCCACACATCGCTCAAAAATACAGCGGGATCAGCACTTCTTCCTCTAGCAGTTCACCCTCTTCTATCGCAGGAAAAAACTTCCAACACCGAACGGTATCCAATATTTTGTTAGCAGTCGAATCTGGGATATCTGTATCAAGGTTCGCCTCAGAAACCATTCCTATTTCGCTGATCACTATTTCAACTGATATTTTCCTTCCAGAAAGGTTCTTATAGTCTGTTTCTTTTAAATCAAAATCAGGTCTAAAAAGAAGCGCTGGATTTGCTTTTTTATCCTTTTGGGCGTTGAGGTATGACCCTGCAATTTGCGCCATGGATGATTTCTCAAACCATTTGAGCAGATCTTCTCGTTGAGGATTATTGGCAGGCGTTAATTCCGCCTCACTCTGGTAGACCAGTAATAAATAACGAGGATCCTTATGTGTTTTAAGAGTTTTCTTATTAAGATAAGGAACCCTCACCGAAAGTTTTTCACCTACGGTTGTATCTTTTAGATTTCTCCAGTGAAGTTCGGCGACTCCCTTTTCACTGTAAAAGACAAAGACCCCATATGCATTTATCAACGGAGTCTCGAGAGGGGTCACATCCTCCCATAAGGAGGTTGTATCGTCATGTTTAATCACGACTTCCCCTCCTTCTTCGGACATAACTGAATCTGACGTCCCTCCCAACGAAGTATTGGCGAAATTCGCGGATGTAAGTCCGTGCCCTACACCCGTATCAGCAGTTGCCACATTTCTTCCCATTGAAATATCAGGGATCCCAACTAAGCGATTCGCCCAGAAAAAAACAGTCGTCTCTTTTGAAACAGGAACTAATTGCCCAGAAACATTAATCAACGGTTTCTTGTTTTCGACGCCTACAATCGGGTGAAATTTATTTCCATACAAAGCAACTGGAATATACGCATGAGAGACTTCAATAGCCTCATTCGATTTCGCGGCCTCTCCTGAATAAGAAAAAATCGGGACAAAAAAGGCTCCAGAAAAAAGCAGAAGATTCGAAAATAAAGTGAGGTTGGTTTTCATTTTTTTAGACAATTCGTTCTTGGCAATTAAAACAACCAGACCCTATGGCAAAAGAACTTCGATGGCAACACTGCGTTATGATAATCAGTAATGGCTCGACTCTCGCTCTCTCTTCGACTCTCGCTAGTAACTTTGCAAGAGGAGCACAAAAAAAGACTACTGCGACTCATCTCCAGTTTCTTACGTTCGGCAAGGAGACTCTTTTCCTCCACGCGACTTGGTATTCAGGGGCACAGTTGCAACAACCGACGCCCTTCTCCACCGTAAAATAAGCCAAAGACGCATTCTCCTAAAAAAAGGAGTTTTTCAGAAAACCTGATGAATCTACAATAATGAGTAGACGTAACCATGTGATTTTGTAAATAATTCCGTCAAAGAACACGATACCTCCTAACCAAAAAAGATTATGACACAGCAGATAGATACTGAACAATTAAGATCCGACTTTGACCGCGACGGTTATGTTCTTCTGCCGGCTTTGTTTCCTGACAATGATCTTGCAGATGTTCGCACCATGTTCGACCGGTTCGAGTCAGAACTTGAAGACCGCAATAATGACGACCCAACGGAATACGGTAAATTCGAGACAAGCCCAATCACCTTTCCCTTAGCTAACGAACCTGCCGCACAAACACTCATTGCCCACCCCTTGCTGCACGAAGCGACTGAAGCAGTCATCGGTGCTTCTTATTCTCTCACATACGCCGCTTCCTGGTGCACGAGAAAAGGGGCTGGCCAAGGTTGGCATCAGGATTCATTCAATGATAATCCCGACCAGTTCGTGCTGAATCGCTTGATCTTTGTTCGCGAAATCACATCTGAGCAGGGCTGTCTTTATGTCGTCCCAGGTTCGCATCGCGCTGGCGACATCCCACCCGGCGAAAATCATGGAGAATTGCCCGGCGAACTGGCGATCACTGTACCAACTGGCTCTCTCGCACTTATGCATTCCCGCTGCTATCACCGTGTGGGCATCAACCAAACCGACAAACCACGTATTCAGATGAACAGCCGAGCTCTTCCGGCTCTGGCCTCCGAAGACACCAGCTACCGGGCGGTATTTCGCACCGGACGCTGGGACTTTCGTACCAACAGCGAATGGTAAAATTAATCGATGACTAAAACAGTCCGGTTACCTTACCGTCTTCGTTCAGATCGATCACATTCGCTGCAGGTTTCTTAGGCAAGCCGGGCATCGTCATAATATCACCGCAAATCATCACTACAAACTCCGCTCCAGCGGATAGCCGGACTTCTCGAACATGGATAACATGCCCAGTCGGTGCTCCCAACAATTTTGCGTCAGAAGAAAACGAATACTGTGTCTTCGCCACACAAACAGGAAAATGACCAAAGCCATCTTGCTGTAATTTTTCAATTTTCTTACGCACTTTTGCGTCAGCTGAAACTCCTTCCGCCCGATAAATTTTTCGGGCAATCATTTCCATTTTTTCCCATAGAGAAGCTCCGTCTTCATAGGAAAAGCGAAAGTCATTCTCATCATTTTCGATACAATCGACAACCATCTGAGCCAAAACCTCTGCGCCCTTTCCTCCATTTGCCCAATGAGTTGATTCGGCTACTTTCACTCCCTTTTTCATCAACTGACTGCGAACCAACTCGATCTCCGCATCTGTATCAAAAGTAAATCGATTAATCCCGACCACACAGGGAAGACGAAACTGATCTTTAATATTACTCACATGCCTTTCGAGATTCGCCAGGCCGTTTTCAAGAGCCTGCAGGTTTTCCTCCGTCAAAGCACTCAACTCAGCTCCCCCATGATATTTTAAGGCACGAATCGTTGCGACAAGAACCACCGCATCTGGCTTCAGCCCTGCTTTTCGACATTTAATATCCAGGAATTTCTCGGCGCCTAGATCAGCCCCAAAGCCCGCCTCTGTGACCACATAATCCGCCAATTTTAAGCCCGTCTTTGTCGCCAAAATAGTATTACACCCATGTGCGATATTCGCAAAAGGGCCGCCATGAATGATCGCCGGATTTCCTTCAAGCGTCTGAACCAGATTAGGCTTAAAGGCATCTTTCAATAAAACAGTCATCGCACCGTGAACATTTAGATCACGCGCCGTAACAGCCTTTCGAGCTCTGGAATAACCAATGATAATATTGCCCAAACGTTCTTTCAACTCCTTCAACGACATTGAAAGGCAAAAAATCGCCATCACCTCCGAGGCCACGACAATATCAAACCCATCCGTTCTCGGACAACCATTACTCACTCCCCCCAGACTCACTGTGATTTCACGCAGAGCACGATCATTCATATCAACCACCCGTTTCCAGGTCACCCTCCTTGGATCAATGTCCAATTCGTTCCCATGGAAAATATGATTATCAATAATGGCCGAAAGAAGATTATTGGCCAAGGCAATGGCGTGAAAATCACCCGTAAAATGCAGATTAATATCTTCCATCGGCACCACTTGCGCATAACCACCGCCAGCAGCCCCTCCTTTCATCCCGAAACAAGGCCCTAGAGAAGGCTCTCTCAAACAAGCGATCGCCTTCTTTCCGATACGATTTAATCCATCCGTAAGACCCACACTTGTCGTCGTCTTCCCCTCACCTGCCGGAGTGGGACTGATTGCGGTTACCAAAATCAATTTCCCATCAGGTCGTTCCTGCAACGACTCAATAAAATTCATCGATATTTTTGCTTTGTAATGACCAAACGGCTCCAAGTGCTCCTCCGAAAACCCCAGCTTCTCCTGAGCGACTTCGACTATTTTCCGAGGGCTATATTGTTGGGCGATTTCTATATCGGTCATTACGTTTTGCGTGGTAGGATGAATGATTGGGCTAAATAAAAAAAATGGCCTCGAAATGGCCTTTCCATAAGTTCTAACAATTCTCCTAAACATTGACTGTGCACACTTTGCTCAACGTTAGGCGGTTTTGGACAGAAGCCCATTTTCCCAAAACATGATAAATACATGCGCGCGCGTGAGAATAAACTAAAGGGATAAAGCGGAATGACTTTAAACGCTGTGCTTTTCGGAACTTTGATCAACAAGAAAGACGAAGAAGCCACGAAATACACCCAACAACTTTCAAAGAACCCTTAGCGCGATCAAAGACCTCTATTTGTCTTTTTTCGCAGTCCATTCTCCAGGGGGAACTCCAAACCGTCGACGAAACAGGCGATAAAAATGCGAAAGATCATTATACCCGCAAGAAAAAGCCACCCCGATGATCGTATGCGTTTCTTTTTCGAGCAATCGGGCAGCATAAGCGAGACGAAGCTCTGTCAATTTCTCCAGAAAAGTTATTCCCTCCACTATCTTGAAAAGTTGACTAAAATGCCTCCGAGAGAGCCCTGCCTGCGTACTCGCTCTCCCAATATCCCATTCCTCAAAAAAAGATTCCTCTAAATTCTTTACCACTTCCTCAACCCGTCGAATCGCCTTTCGTGAAGGAACCTCCTTCAATGCCCTGGCCAGCCTTACCAGCATCCGTTCGGTGTCTGATCGAAGTAAAACCAGACTACCTACTCTTGGATTCAACTGCTCCACCATCGCTCTTCGCCACGTATGCTCAAAATGCCTCCGATCCGCCATCGTCAAAGGGATCGACTCCTTCCCTTCCTTATTCAAAGCCTCCCAAACAGCAGATAATTCAGAATCGTTTTCAATAAAAGCCTCCGAACAACAAAGTAAAAGAATCGTCGAGGGAACCAAATCAGAAATGAGATGTTCGACTCCACTGCAAACGGTCAAGAGCGATCCTCTCTCAACGACTATTTTTTTATCGATATTATCCGCTTGATGATTCACTCGACCATTTTGAACATAGAGCAGTTTATGAAAAGAGTCTCGCCGTTTTTGCATACGAAATCCTTCTTCATGTATGCTTTCCGCAAAAATCACCCCAACAGGAGGAATAGAGACCTCTACAGGGCGGATTACTTTAGAAGAAACTTCGGGATCATTTTCCATATATCGCCTAATCTGCAAATAGCATAGGTCCCAATAACCCAAGTATTTCAAGCCTATAAAAAGCTATGATTACATAATCTCTCTAAATACCCCTCGTTAAGGATCGAAAACTTACATAAGCCTCACTCCTATGCCAACAACTCCGCATCCAACTGCCACTCGATCAGAAGTAGAATCAACTCTACGCTTCGAGAGTAATCGATCTATCCCCCTTTTCATGCCAGCCATCTACGAGCATAAAGGGCATTTCATCGGCAAGACCCCTTCGCAGATCTCTCGTGACCCTCAATTACTTGCGCAGGCAGCTCTAAAAGAATACGAACAACTAGGGCCAGATGCACTCGCCATCGGAGTGGATGTCTATAACCTCGAAGCGGAAGCAGCTGGTTGCGAAGTGACGTATTACGAGGGAGACGACACCAGTATTCCGGGCATCAAACCAGGTAATCACGTGATCAAACCAGGACAAGATCTCACCAATTATCCAGTTCCCAATCCTCTGAAAGACGGTCGGATGCCAGTCAACATCGAAGCAGCTCGTATCGTTCGCAAAGAAATTGGAGATGATTACTGGATCAGAGGAGCTATTTCAGGACCTTTCTCTCTCGCGATCAGCCTACTCGGCGCCGAAGACCTCTTCATTTCCTGCCTGGATGATCCCGAATTCGTCAATGGCCTGATGAATTACTCCGCAAAGATCATCAAAGAATTTGCCAAAGGTTATATCGACGCAGGAGCCGATCTTATCATCTTTGATTCGCAAGCATCTCCTGAGCTTCTTTCTCCCACCATGTATGAGGAGATCGTGCTACCCGTCACACAAGACCTGATCGCCTTCTTTAAGACGCAAGGCGTCAACGATGTGCCCTTAATTATTGGTGGGAACACGACCCCAATCATCGATACACTGATCGACACCGGAGCAAACAACCTACTCTGCGACTTCACTGGAAACTGGGAAGAATGGTCAGACGCCTGCAGAGGAGCCAAAAGAGCTCTTCGCCGAAACATCGCCCCACAACTCATCGAAAACGGAACCCCTGACGAAATCTATGCCGTAGCCAAGCAGGAAATCGCCAATGCAGGTGATTTCCCTGGATTCATCATGGGAACAGCCGTTATTCCTTTTGCTACAAAAACAGAAAATATTCTCGCCATCAAACAAGCCTGCATCGACGCAGGTTCTTGAACATCATTCCGATAATAAACCCTTTAACACTCCACCATCTAAAATCATGCCTGACTACGCCCAACTCAATCAATTTGTTTACGAAGGAAAAGCTAAAGACGTCCAACGCATTACTCAAGAATACGTCGATGAAGGGATCCCCGTTGATCAAATTCTGAACAAAGGCCTTATCGCCGGAATGAGCGTCGTTGGAGAAGATTTTAAATATAACATACTCTACGTTCCTGAAGTTCTTATCGCAGCCAGAGCGATGAAAGCAGGCCTTGCTGTGGTTAAGCCACTCCTCATTGCACAAGACGGAGATTCTTCTTCATCTGGAACCGTCGTAATGGGCACTGTCAAAGGTGACCTCCACGACATCGGTAAGAACCTCGTCTGCATGATGGCCGAAGGAGCAGGTTTCACCATCATCGACATAGGCGTAGATCAACCATACGAAAAGTTCATCGAAGCAGCCAAAGAACATAAAGCGGATATCGTTGGAATGAGTGCCCTACTCACCACAACAATGCCGTATATGAAAAAAGTTGTCGATGAATTCGAGAATGCCGGACTCGGTGACATCAAAATGGCTGTTGGAGGTGCTCCGGTCAGTGAAATGTACGCGGATGAAGTTGGAGCAGATGGATATGGCTCCGATGCGCCTAGTTCTGTGGAACTTTTCCACAAACTCTGCGCTTCAGCTTGAGCTGAATCAATTTCATTCTCCTCTTCTCGTTTAAACTCAGGACTCAAACCCCAATTCCAATACGATGCCATCGCTTGAAGAAAAACTAAATCAGTCCGACGCCTTTCTCATAGGAGTAGAGCTTGTCTCTACTCGTGGGACGACCGCCGATGTAAGCTCTGTCAAAGCGATAAAGTTTGGGAGTGATCTAGCACAAAGCGACAGAATCGACTGGGTTTCGATCACCGATAACGCTGGTGGAAACCCAATGCTCGCTCCCGCCGCCCTAGGTAAGCCCATTATGGATGCGGGAAAAGAAGTGATCATCCACCTCTCCTGCAAAGATTTTAACCGCAACAGCATTGAGAGCCAAGCTTGGCAACTGGCCAGCGAAGGATTCAAGAATATCCTTACCCTCACCGGAGACTTTCCGGAAGATGGCATCAACGGGATGGCAAAGCCTGTTTTCGACACCGATTCCGTCGGGCTACTCACCATGCTGGAAAGCATGAACAAAGGACTCACCATCTCCAGAGGAGGTTCCCGTAAAACGATCCAACTCGGAGGCACCGACTTTTATCCTGGTGCGGTTGTCACCAATTTCAAACTACACGAAAACGAAGTCATTCCCCAATACCTTAAATTGGAGAAGAAGATCGAATGTGGTGCCAAGTTCATCATCAATCAGATCGGTTATGATTCACGCAAGAACCACGAACTCATTGCCTACTTCAAACGCAAAAACCTCGAACACATTCCCCTCGTCGGAAATGTATATGTCCTAACAGGTACCGTTGCCAAAATTTTTCGATCACAGAGAATTCCCGGTATTGTCGTTTCGGATGAACTCCTGGAGCTCAGCCTGGAAAAAGCAGCAGCTCCCGATAAAGGAAAATCCTTCTTCTACGAACTAGCGGCCAAACAGATCGCAATCTACAAAGGACTCGGCTACAAAGCGGCTTACCTCGGCGGCGTCCATACTCTCAAAGGGATCGAGCGCATCTTGGACATCTACGACTCTTTTGGAGAAAATGATTGGAAAGAATTTGCAAAAGAAATTCTTTTTTCCAGGCCGGGAGAGTTTTTTCTTCTCGACGAAGACCCTGAGACAAAACTGGCAAACCCAGATAAGTTGAATCCTGTCTATGAAGCGTCTTTGGTAGATCCAGAAGCAACTTCAAACGTCAACTTCAGTTTCCGCCTCTCCCGATTTATCCATGATCTCATGTTTGACCAAGGGAAAGGCTTAGCCAAAATCGGCGCTAAACTCTGCAAAAATTCAGCGGATCCATCCCAGGGGCCCAAACTCCTTCGCACTTTCGAACATATTAGCAAAAGCCTCATGTTTGAATGCAAAGATTGCGGGGATTGTTCTCTCCCTGAAACAGCTTTTCTCTGCCCCGAGTCCCAGTGTGCCAAAAACCAGCGAAACGGACCCTGCGGAGGAACGAGAGACGGTAAATGCGAAGTACATGATTTTGAATGTATCTGGGGCAAAGCCTATGACCGCATGAAATACCTTGGTAAGGACTCCGAACTACTGGCTCATTCACCCGTCATACAAGACCAACGGTTAAGAGGCACTTCCAGCTGGGCCAATAGCTGGCTGGGCAAAGACCATATCGCTAAACGTCTAAACAAAAAATCTGAATCTTCAACCGGCTAAATTCATCCGGCGTCTTACTTATTCCTTTACATATAAACATATGTATTAATGTTGATATGTATGAATCCCTGAAAAAGTCCTTCCACAAAAATTTATGAACGAAAAAAAGATCAAAGTTATTGGAGATCTCATCAACAACGCTTATGGCCGCGCACGCAAAGCCTGGACCACCCGAAACCTTGAGGGCTATCAGAAACTAGCTAAATCTCAGGAAGAAGATGGTGCGATCGCTCTTGATGTAAATATTGACGGCACTCAGGTTGTCTCCGTTAAGCAGGAAGAAATGCTAGAGTTCCTGCCAGAGCTCATCCCTGCCCTCCAAGAAGCCACCTCAGTGCCTCTCTGCTTTGATAATCCTTCGGTCAAGTATCACCGCATGGCTCTCAAGCACCATGATCAATCAAAATCAAACGGGAAGCCCATCATCAACTCCATTGCTGCCTCTCGTGAAAATCTTGATGAGATCCTTGAGCTGATAAAAGAATATGATACCAGAGTCATCGTGATGGCTTCAGAGCATTTCCTCGAGGACGGAGGAAGTGCGCAATGTATGAATCCAAATGATTCCCATGCCGCTACAAAACATTTTGTCGAACTCCTGACAACAAAAGCAGGACGAACAATAGACGATATCATTGTTGATACCGGTCTGGCGCCAATTGGAGCCGACACATACTGTCTCGTTAACATTGGATTAGATGCGATCAAACTAATCAACGAGGACCCTGACCTTCAGGGAATTCATTTCTCTGTCGGCCTCACCAATTTTGCTTGGGGTTCACCCAAGGCAATTCGCCATCAAATGGAACGGGCCTATCTGAGAATAGCGTCAGAGGTCGGGCTGGATTATGCATTGGCAAACCCAGAAAAAGATCCTCAACCATCAGACCCTTCCGACCCTCTCGTCGATCAGCTCCGCAACGTCCTTAAAATAGGTCGTCAACAAGAAGGAGAATCCCGCGAAGATGCTGGATTTCGTCAGGCTGAAGCAGTCCTTGAAATCTGCTTGGAGCATATAGATAGGGATTAATACGTGCTTTCATCCAAACATTTTGCTGCGCTTTCCTCTGTAACAGAGGAAGGCAATGTTTGGCTACAAATCGCTGAATTAATCGACGGGCAGAGCACTGTATCCCTCCAGAATGCTCACCTCGTTTATTCACAATCCGAAATTCTCTACGTTGGGAATGAAGATTCACCTCCACCTAAGGACATTGTCCCGGGAAAAACAAACCCGGATCTCATTCTGACAGAATACACTGTCTTGCCAGGACTCATCGAGGCCCATGCCCACTTATTCCTCGAAGGAAGCGAGCTCGATTTCGATAAACGAAAAACTTACTTAGCACTCCCTCAAGACCAACTTCTAAGCAAAGCCAGAGAACGACTTTCCAACCTCCTCCACCTCGGCATAACAGCCATCCGTGATGCAGGCGACAGGAACAACGTGGGATTGACCCTAAGTTCTGAATACCAAAAAGGAAACCAAAACGACATGCCCTACATAGACAGTCCCGGTGCAGCCATCCACCACCAAGGTCGCTATGGAAGTTTT
This sequence comes from Opitutaceae bacterium, assembly GCA_016763045.1. GTDB lineage: Bacteria > Verrucomicrobiota > Verrucomicrobiia > Opitutales > Opitutaceae > NORP342. Next base: position 10,179 of record JAESUN010000160.1, read on the forward strand.
ATGGGCGACCCCTTGGAAGCGTTTCAAAACGCAGAAGCCTGTGTGAAATCCCGTATCACCGATGGGGCTGACCGGATAAAAATCATTGCGACCGGCATCATCAATTTTAAAAAAGGTCGGGTAACGTCAAAACCCCAGATGTCTGCCGAAGAAGTGACTGCACTGGTTCAATCCTCCAGGAAACACAACCGCCAGACGTTTGCCCATGCTTCGGGTAGCGAGGGCATCGAAAACGTTATTAAGGGAAAGGTTGACTCGATCGAACATGGTTTTTTCATCACCGACGAACAGCTCCTCAAACTGCGCGACAACAATATCGCATGGATCCCAACTCTGACCCCGATTCAAAAACAAATCGAGCATGCGAAACAATTAGGATGGAATGACCAAACGGTCGATCACCTCAAGCGCATCATCGACACCCATCAAAAAACTCTCCTCAAAGCCGCCGACCACGGAGTAACCATCATAGCAGGAAGCGATGCCGGATCGTGTGGAGTTCCCCATGGATCCGGATTACTGGATGAACTGGAGCTGATGGAAGACGCCGGACTTTCCAGTATCCACGTGGTGAATTCAGCTACAGGGACAAGCGCAAGCAGATTGAAATACCGCGATGAAATTGGATCTCTTAAAAAAGGATCGAAAGCCCGCTTTATCCTCACAGAGCATTCACCTGTCCAGACTGTCAAAAATCTTCAAAAAGAGAAAATCGTTGTTTTCGACGGCGCTCTCTTTCACTCCCATTCACATTTTTCTTAAGCCTCAAGAACCAACTGCACGATGCCTGTTCGTCTCCTGATCAATTCCAAAGAAGCCACCAATCCCAAAAAGGGAACTAATATCTTCGAAGCCGCTGAAGAGATAGATATCCGTGTCCCCTCTTCCTGTCGTAAACAAGGAAAATGCAGGGAATGCCTCGTCGAGGTCATTCAGGGAGAAGATCTCCTCTCACCTCGTACATTCGAAGAAGAACACCTCAAGGGCTCCTTCCGACTCTCCTGCCGTGCCCATATCGCAGGTGAAAGCGGAATCGTCCGCTGCCACACAATGCGTAGCGGAACAATGCAGATGGAAGACAGCGCGATTGATCTCCCGGGCAATATAAACGGGAAAAGACTCCTGGTCCCTGCCGTCACCCGAGACGGTGATCGCATTCTATTGGATGGAGACGAAATAGCTGTCTCCAGCGAGCCCATCCACGGCATTGCGATGGACCTGGGAACAACCACGATTGTTGTTCGCCTGCTCAACCTGGAGACAGGAGAACTGATTGCGACCTCCTCCTTTGAAAACCCTCAACGTTTTGGAGGCTCCGATGTCATGTCCCGTATTCAATACGATACGGATCATCCAGACAAACTTCTGCAAAAGACTCTTCTGGGTTACCTGACGCGAGCGATCAAAGATCTACCGGTCGATCCCAAAACAATCTACGAACTGGTTGTCGCAGGAAACTTAACCATGCGTGACATCTTTTTCGGATTGAACGTCTATTCCATAGGTCAAAAGCCCTACCGCTCCCAAACGGAACTCGACGTCGAAGAAGGTAAAGAGACATCCACCAGCTATCACTTAAAAGCTAAAGAACTAAGGATTCCTATTCATCCTAAAGCCAGGATCTATGGGACACCCTTAATCAGTGGCCATGTCGGTGCGGATGCCTCTGTCAATATGCTGGCTATTGATCTCGCTAACGAGGAGAAAACCATCGTCCTCATGGATATCGGCACCAACACAGAGATTATCATTGGAAACAAAGATAAGATCATGGCAGCCTCTTGCCCAGCAGGCCCCGCCTTCGAGGGTGGAGCGATCACCTGCGGAATGCCCGGGCTCGATGGAGCTATCGATACCGTTTCGATCGATCCCTCCACCGGCAAAGCCGACTTCCACGTGATCGGAGATCGCAGAGCACAAGGTATCTGTGGCTCAGGATTAATAGACATTCTCAGCGAACTCAGAAAAACAGAACTCATCAATGAGCTGGGTCGTTTCGAAGAAATCAAAAACCCCTACGACATAGATAAAGAGAACGGAATTTCTTTCTCCGAAAGCGACATCAATGAACTGGCACAGGCGAAAGGTGCAAACGTAGCCGGCTTACAAATCGTATTCAAAAACTACGGACTCTCCCTTGAAGATATTGATGTTTCCTATTTGGCCGGAGGCTTTGGACGTTACATAAACATCGATGCAGCCAAACAGATTGGATTGATACCAAATCTTCCAACCGAAAAAATCCTTCAGGTAGGCAACGCCGCCATTGAAGGTGCTACCATTGCCCTTCTTTCCATTAGCCGAAGAAAACATTTGGAAGAAATGGTCAAAAACATCGAACACATAGAACTCGAAACAGATCCCGATTTCTTCGATTATTTCGTCGACGGCTGCCAATTCCTCCCTTTCGACAGCACTGAATTCTCCTCCTGAAATGAACCTCCCTCAGGGCAAAACAATACCGATCGTCCGCGACGAAGAGTTTAAGCGACTCCTCGGGCTCCCGCCGGACTTCGAACTAACTGAAGAGATGGCAAGTCTCTCTCAGTGGGCTCGCGATTGGTATGCTGAAAACGGACAACCCTGGACCTACTCTCAAGAAGCGGAGAACTTTGAAATCAAAGAGGACCATCTCATCATTGATTCCGCCCTTTTAGATACGAAGGAATTCCGCAAACGGCTCATCAGTGGACGAGCACACAGTGTCGTCCTCATCGCCGCAGGTGCAGGCCCGGAAGCAGAAGAAGAAGCCAGAACCCAGTGGGAAAACGAATTCCCCGATAAGTATTTTTTCATGGAAGCCTATGCCTCCGCGGTCGTTGAAGCCTTGATCACTGAAGCAAGCGGACGACTCTGTGCCTGGGCAGATGCAAAAGGAATGGCCGCGCTCCCACACTATAGCCCCGGCTATCAGGGATGGGAATTAAAAGATCAGAAAGTTATTTACGAACTCATCACGGAGAAAGACCCCTCTATTGCTCAAAAAATAGAGCTACTTTCTTCAGGCATGTTGAAACCTAAAAAATCTCAGCTCGCTGTTTTTGGACTGACGCGTGACCTTACTCGTGCCAAAAACCTCGAAGAGCTGGTTCCGTGTACCTATTGTGCACTACTTAAATGCCAGTTTCGACGTGGCAAATACAGAACCATTGCCCAGGCATCATAAATGAATCCAGAACAAGAAGCATCTAGCGGAGAGAATCCATTGAACAGCGAAGTCACCTATGACTACGGCAACAAAGCCCTCAAGCGCTGGCACAAAGAAAGGCTAACCATCTCCCACCATGAGAACGGAACCATTAAGGCTCTCTTCCAACTAATTGGAAGCACTTGTAGCAACATGGGCATGCCCCTTTCCTTCGACTACACTGTCGCCCTGTCCGGCCCATCAGAACAATATACCATAACCGAGATGCAATGCCTGCCCACCGAAGGGCATCATGGCCATAAATCGATGTGCAGCTACCTCGATAATCCAGGAAGAATCCTCGGTGCATTAGAAAACGAAAAACCACTGCTTGGGAAAACGCTTGATCAAGCTATCGACTGGGATGCGAGGATCTCACCAGCTGGATGCGTTTGCACCCAAGGAAGTCGCAATCATAAATGGAATATTGTTTTGCAAACCCTCCACTTTGCTCTCTCACACTTAAAACACACTTAACCGAATAGACCTATGCAAATCAAACTCTGTGACGTAAACCCAAATGCAGAAGAAATGCTTTCTGCCGAAAAAAACGACCGATCCGGTATCGGCGTTCACTATGTGGATGCTTATATCAAGCCCATGAAGACCACTCTGGAAGACGGAACGAGAGTCACCTGCAAACGCAGAGGATTAAAAGTTACGCTCTCCGTCGGAGATAAAAAAGGTATCGGACTCATGCGTCGTCTCGATGTCAGCGAAGACCCCATCGTCATGCTTCAAGCAGCCCTTCAAGAAGCGGCAACAGCAGCGGGTATCACACTTTCCGTCAATGACGGAGCCATCTTTATCGAATCCTAAGGGGATTCGTCTGAGATCGCTTTTCTCTAGGAGAGCATCTAGACAAAAAAATGCTCCCCTTAAAAAGGGAGCAGATAAAAAGCAGGTAAACTGGAGCTCGCTATAAAGTCTTAGTGCTTGCAGCCACAGCCTTCATTCCCACAACCACCTTCATCTTTTTCTTCATGGTGGTGATGACCTCCTGACCCATGAACATGGCCGTGACTTATTTCAGTTTCTGTCGCAGCTCTCTTTTCAGTGATTTCCACTTCGAAAAACAAATCTTCTCCCGCCAGTGGATGATTCGCATCAAGCGTCACCTTATCACCATCGAGAGCCACCACTTTCACCACGGGTGCATGATTGTCCTCACCCGCCCGAAACTGATCCCCAATCGAAATATCCTCCACTGGTAAAAGAGAACGCTCCACAATCTGAATCATCGATTCATCATGTTCGCCATAGCCACGCTTTGCTTCGACGATCACTTCTTCCTTTTCTCCAACCTCCAAGGCTTTCAACGGTTCCTCCAATCCTTCAATAATGGAACCACTGCCTTCCAGAAAAGAAATCGGTGAACCGGATCCCGAAGTATCCAAAACCTCTCCGGATTTATTGCGTAAAGTATAATTAAACGTGATGATATTTAAGCTCATAGGACTAAAAAAAGAAGCCCCATCGTTCCCATCCATTCAAACCCTAGCAAGAAAAACCTCACCTCAAGGTACTTTTAAACTCGAAACACCCTTCGCTTTCGGTGAAAAAGATGTTATCTGCTACTGATATTCCACCCATATTAGAGAAATAACGTTCGAAAACACCTTCAATATGCCCGAGATAGACCCAACAAAACCACTCATCGGAATCATTATGGGGAGCACCTCTGACTGGAGCACCATGAAGCATACCGCTGATAAACTGGAAGAATTCGGTATCCCCTTCGAAAAAGAAGTCGTCAGTGCCCACCGCACTCCGCAAAAACTCTATGAATACGCTCGCTCGGCTTCTGAAAGAGGACTGCGATGCATCATCGCTGGAGCTGGCGGAGCTGCTCATCTTCCAGGAATGGCCGCCGCCATGACAGAGCTACCCGTCTTGGGTGTCCCCGTCGAATCTGCAGTCCTACGAGGTGTGGACTCAATGCTATCCATTCTTCAAATGCCTGCGGGCATACCTGTTGCGACATTTGCCATCGGTAAAGCCGGTGCGACCAATGCCGCTCTTTTTGCCCTTTCTCTGCTCGCAGCGACAGATACGGAATTAGCCGGCAAACTTGCCGATTTCCGCACGGCACAGACAAATCAGGTGCTGCAGTCAAAACTCCCTTGAGAGGGAAAGACCAAGACACAATGATTACTCCCGGTAAAACCATCGGTATTTTTGGCGGCGGACAACTTGGCCGCATGACAGGAATCGCAGCCCGCAAAATGGGTTATTCCGTTCATATCTTTGAACCTGCTGCCAATTGTCCGGCAGGACATATCGCAGATCGCGAGATCAACGCCTCCTACGAAGACAAGGAAGCCCTGAAAGATTTCATCCAGCAGATCGATGTCCTCACCTACGAATTTGAGAATATTCCCAGTGCAACCATTGAATTTGCCGCTGAGCATCGCCCCCTCCACCCTTCGAGCAGCGTCTTGTTCACCTGCCAAAACAGAGAGAGGGAGAAACTCTTTCTTCGGGCAAACAACATCCCTCATGCCGATTTTGAAATCGTTACCTCCGAAGAGGAACTAGAGGCCGCTGTTGGTAAAATTGGCACCCCTTGTGTTTTAAAAACTGCTGATTTCGGATATGACGGAAAAGGCCAGATAAAGCTCTCTTCCGAAGATAAAGACTTCGGTAAAATCTGGGCTCAATTCTCCGCACCAAAGGCTGTATTGGAAAAATGGGTTCAATTCGACCTGGAGCTATCCGTCATCTGCGCCCGTAATAGCAAAGGGGAACAATGCACATTCCCCGTCTCCGAAAACATCCACACAAACCATATCCTCGATTTAAGTATCGTCCCTGCTCGTATATCTGAACACGTCACCAAAGAAGCCGAAACCTTGGCTCTGCAAATAGCTAACCAGCTTGATGTCGTGGGATTAATAGCCGTCGAAATGTTTCTCACGAAAGAGGGAAAGATCATCGTAAACGAATTAGCTCCCCGTCCACATAACTCTGGACACTACTCCTTTGACGCTTGCGTCACCAGCCAGTTCGAACAACACGTTCGCAGCGTCTGTGACCTCCCTCTGGGGTCCACAGAATTACTGGAGCCCAACGTCATGGTAAACATTCTCGGAGATGCCTGGCACGCAGGAGAACCCGACTGGGCAAAATTGCTGGAAGACCCAAAAGTAAAACTTCATCTTTACGGTAAAGCTCAGGCTCGACCAGGTCGCAAAATGGGGCACTTCTGCGTCATGGACAAAAGCCTCGAAACAGCTCTTCACAAGGCACAGCAGTATCGCAACTTGATCACCTCGACTCCTTAGTCGAAAAAACTGATCACTAGTTTCAGTTAATCGACCCGAAGACGGAAAGTTTTCCGTCTTCGAACTAGTCTTTGTTCGTTTTACTCGCTCTCTTCCGATTTACATCCGGAACAACAGCACCT
>JAESUN010000019.1 GCA_016763045.1 Opitutaceae bacterium
CTGATTTAAAGGGATAGCATACTTTTATCACTTAAATGAGTTCTGGTCGGTCGAGTCGTCAGAGCCGGAAGAGACGGAGATTTATGATATGATATCTGAAATGATCAGTCTGGTAAGGATGGGTGAAGAGCTGGAAAAATGAAGAGGTTTTAGATGAGACGAAAATCCAAAATAATACGTATATTGCTGGGGATATCTTTGCTGGTCTGCATTCCGGTGGCATTACTGTTTTTCTCGTCAGGTGTACAGCGGGGGCTTTTGGTTTACCTGCTAAATAAACAATGCGACGGAAGCGTTATGATCGAGCAGGTTGTATGGGAGAAGGGGGCAATTGAACTACAGGGGATTCGTTGGGACGATAGGAAATTTGATTTGGCAGTCGACCGGCTGCAGATCGTTTATAACTGGAAGCTTCTTTTTGAGGATGTTATCGAGTTGCAGTCCGTAGAAGCGGATGGGGTCTTATTGCACTTGGAGGGGATGGACGCTCTGGAAAGTCCTCTGCCTGCTGGAGTCGCCTTTTTAGCGGGAGGTATTTGGGGATTACAGAGTTTGTCAGATGTTTCGTTACCACTTTACTGCAGTTCGGTTTCAGTTCAGGGGCAGGTTGAGTATGAAGCTTCTCCTCTGGATGCCCAAAGTTATTTATTTACCTTGTCTGCCCGGGATTTTCTGCCCGGAGAAACCGGACATCTAACTGTAACGACAGAGATGAAGGGCGTCTCTTGGAGTGAGATAGGGGATGAGTTTCTGGCAACTGTAACGGTGCAGTTGGATGTGAATTCATCCGGACGCATTTATGGAGGGAGACTAACAGCTGCGAGTTCGGGAAGTGAGATCGTTCAAACGAGTATGGGCAGTGTGGATGGGGTTGTGTCGGGAGACTTTTTGATTAATTTGGTGGAATCAAATATTTTATGGGAAGTCCCTTATGGAGCTTTGTTTCATTCGGGGATGTTGGAAGGGGATTATCTTCTAAGAAGTGGATCGTCCGGACAGTTTGACATCAATGGATCGGTGCGAGTGGAGCAGTTGCGAACGATCCCTGTGGATTATAAGGTCGATCGAATGAAGGTGGATCTCTCCATCAGTAGTCTGGATGGAAAACGATTGAAAATCGCTGTGCCCTTTATGGTGGAGAGAGGGTCTACCTCTTCCAGCGCATCGATAGAGGGGAACATTTTGCTAAAGGACGCAGGTACTGTCTTTGATCTGGAAATTAACGGAGGGCCGGTTGTGGTGGAAGATATTGCAATGCTCTTTGCTTTGGGAGCATTGGGAGGAGGTGACGATGACGATGTGACTGTTTCTCAGATCGTGCAGGAAGCTCCATTGTGGATGGGAAATTCAGGAGAGGTGAGATTTGACCTAAAAAAAGTCTCTATGAATGGCCTTTTGGCGACGCCTGATTTTTCGGCTGTTTTATCTGTGGAAGAGGAAAGCATTTCCTTGCGTGATATGGAGCTCTCTTTTCAGGAAGATACGATAAGAGCCGAGGCAGACCTCGTTTTTAAAGCATACGAACGATTCTCCTATGTGCTAAATGGTGAAGTGAATGTTCTTAAGCTAACTGCCGAAAAATGGCTTCCGAATCCCAATGAGAATAAGAAACCTGTTCTCGAAGGCCCTTTTTCAGGAAAGGGTAGCTTTAAATCGATTGCTTCGGAAGTTGTCTTATTAGGAGAAGAGATACAGTGGAATCTAGCGCTAAAAGGAGAGGCTGGGTTTTTTAGGGGCTTGGAGGGGAAGGTGGGTCGAGTTCAAGCTGTTGCCGGGCTCTTGGGCAGTTTTATCCGTTCTCCAAAGCTGGATGCTATTGCGGCGGTTTCAGTTTCTTTAGCGGAAATTCCATACGAGGAGATTTACGTGGAGATAAATAGAGATGCTTCGAAGGTAATGTTTCTGGATGAGTTTCTTCTTCAATCACCAGAGATCCTATTAAGGGGACGGGGGCAGGTGAGCTATCAAGAGGGCTTGCCATGGGATGAACAGGCTCTGAGGGCTCGTTTTCAATTGGCAGGAAAAGGCCATATGGCGAAGCTTCTTGAGGTGATGGGCTTGCTTGATGTTGGTCGCAATGTTTCAGGGTATACACCGATGAGGGATTCGTTTGAAATTACAGGGACATTGGCGAACCCTGATGCAAAAGAATTACAGCAAATATTACGTAAAGCTGCTGGGTCGATTTTTGGAAGTGCTTTTTCCCCAGACCGAAGTAAATAAAAAGGAGAGATTGTTAGGAATGATGTATCCAATCATTAGTCAAATCGCAGCTTTGGGGAGAGGAAGAGTTATTGGGAAAAACGGGAAAGTACCGTGGGACATCCCGGAGGATTGGCAGTATTTCTTGGATACGATTGAGGGGAATCCTATCTTGATGGGGCATAAAACATGGGACGCCTTAAAAAGGCCTCTTTCTGTTTCTTGGCAGGGGGTTGTGACGCATAGCCAGTCGTTCGATCCGGAGAATGCAGTTACTTTTGCAAGTGTTTCTAAAGGGCTGTGTGCTTTGAGAGAGCAAGGAGGCGAAGAAGTTTTTGTGATTGGTGGTGGAGAGCTTTATCGTCAGGCAATACCTTTTACACACCGGCTCTATTTGACGCTGATCGATGAAGAGTTTGAGGGAGATGTCTTTTTTCCTCAATGGGGGGAGTTTTCTCGAGTTGTTTCAGAGAAAAAGAGTTCTGGAAATGGGTATGACTATACTTTTTTTGTCTTAGAACGAGGCGATGAATTTCCTGTTAGAGAACTGGGATTCTTGGGTGATAGGCCTCTTGTTCAAGGATAGAGCGGCGTTCTATCGTTAGAGAAGAAGGTGAAGCGGTCTTCCAATTGCGTAATTGTTTAGATTGGGTGTTTTCAGAGGAAGAGGAAACTTCGAAAAAGCTCGGAAATCCTATTTGTTTTTCGTATGTTAGCATGTACGTCGAATCACTAACCCCGTCATATTACCCCTTCATGGATTCGGAAAACACATCAGCCCGTTTACAGTTACAATTGGATGCTTCTGAAAAGGCTTTTTCTCAGAGGCCCGAATTGGATGGGCATATAGCAGCGAATTGTTTTCGCGCATTGGCAGGTGAA
>JAESUN010000020.1 GCA_016763045.1 Opitutaceae bacterium
AAGCTTTGAAGATTGCATGGAACTTTGCTGGGGATTCCTGCGGGAAAGATGCCGGCAATGGCTGGCTCTAGCCAGGGTAAGACACTTATCCGACCGCAGCAATATCCGGAATGGTCATTAGTAATCTTTGCTTGCAAACAAATTAATTTTTGGTAGCACAAAGCGCTATGCTGGTTTAAGCTACGGGTGCGACTAGGGGTATTTCCAATACTGTTTTAACTTGCTGAATAATGTCTGGGGGTGTCGGGATGAAAAAATGGGCCGCAAAAAGATGTTAATAAGGTATTCCCATTAACCAAAAGCATGAAATAGTTTGTAAGTTTTCATGAACGGTTACGTTATAAAACGCAATATAGTCTCTTTGACGGGTTTTCTGAAGTGGAAGTGGAAGCATATTCCCCCAGGCCTATACGTATTGAATTTTCACCGAATAGGTAATCCTGATACTACGCCATTTGATCCCAACGTATTTTCCGGCAATGAGGGACAATTTGCGGAACATATTAAAGTAATTACATCTCGGTTTCGTGTGATCAGTATCAGGGAGCTCCTGAATATCATGGATTTGTCAATGACACTGAGTGAGCCAGTGGCAATGATTACATTCGATGATGGATACGTCGACAATTATAGTAAGTCTTTCCCCATCCTTAAATCATTTGGAGCCACTGCCACTTTTTTCCTAGCAACAAATTTTATCGAGAATCAACAGATACCCTGGTGGGATGAGGCGGCTTGGATTGTGCGAAATACAAGACAGGATGCTATTCTCCTACCTGGTCTTGAGAAGCCCATCAACATCAAAGGCTCAGACATAAAACTCTCGATCAGAGAAGTTTTACGGTACTTTAAGGACAATGAGGAGCGAACTGTTGATGAGAAAATGGTAATACTAAAAGACGTTTGTAATCAGGAGTTTAATTATAATGGAAGTAACCCACTATTTTTGAATTGGGATCAGGTCAGAGAATTGAAAAATGAAGGAATGGACGTAGGCTCTCATACTTGTTCACATCGTATTCTTTCTCATTTGAGTCCAGAAGATCAGAAGCGTGAGATAAAAAGCTCGAAAAGCATTATAGAAAAAAAAATAGGGTCCCAGATTCATGCATTTGCTTATCCCGTAGGAGGGCTGGAGTCGTTTACAACCAGTACAAGTTCGATCGTGAAGGAGAGTGGCTACCGGGTGGCATTTACCTTTCCTTTGGGCGGAGGGTATACAAGAGATCCAACACTAAAATTATTTGAAATTCCTCGACTAGCACTGGAAGCTCACTTTAATCATGTTGAAGTTCAATACGCTACAGTTTTCGCACGACGACATTAATCAGCCTCAATAAATCATTTTACTGTGCCTGATTGTTGCTTGAAATTTAGTAATGCCCTCTTAATTTTATGGACAAAGTACCTAATTTTTCCTGGAAAATCCTGGCTGTATATCGTTATCGTGTAAAAACACCCACTGCTTTTGCAGAACTTTTGTTTGTAGCTTCCATTGATAGCGCCCTTCATGAAATCATAAACAAGCTGTTGACCACTTAGCGAAGCAATGCACAAGTTGTGCAGAAGAATTCCGGGCGACAGGCTTTTGTTGTTCGCCTTGTCAGAACCGGTGGCATAAAAATAAACTGTGTCCTTGAATTGGTAATAATGGTTGATGGAAATGGTTTTTCCTCCTCTCGTCAAGCTAAAAAAAAACTGTTTAACATCCGGATGATTATCATACATGTGTTTGTGAAATTGATTAAAAGCCGTATCTGAGAAAGCACCTAGCTTGCCTCTTGAGAGCCAGTCTTGGGTATGCAGACTCCGGAGAATTTCCCAGTTTCTTTCAAAATTTTCATCCGGCAAACTATGAAACTCTAAGTCTTTAGAGTTGTTGAATCTGTTAAAAATTTCCCTGGATTTTTTACGATGGTTCTTACTGAAGTTTTTCGATATTTCCTCGAAACGTTTACCCAGATCGATTTGAAAGCGTTTCCCGGTTACTCGATAGTGAACCGCGGTAAGAGACTTGGCAATATGAACTACATGGCTTGAATCGAGGCAGTTTGTAAACTCAAATGTACTCCGAGATAACGAATTGTGATGGTCGATAATAAAACTATAAATTATTCCTTGATCAAGGCTGCCAGCGTCAATAAGAAAATCCAGGTATTCTGACGCAACTTCACTCTGCTCGGGTTCACCAGCACCAAGAAACATCACTTTGTTGTGATAGGTATTAAAATACAGTGGCAATAGCGCGACAGGTCTGTCGCCAGCCTTGATGACTACAACAAGGAGGATATAATCTGGAACCCAATAGTATTGAATCCAGCTTTCAACCCAAGAGAATGAATTGCAAAGCCTGGCCCGAGGGTCGGCCGACGCTAGCGAATTCCAGGTTGCCTTTAGCCTGTCAAGTTCTGAAATGTCGGAGATTGTGGATTTAGATAGCATTTGGAATAAGAGGGTTGATTTGCAATGTTTTAAGGGTTGGCCTGAGGTTAACTGTGAACAATCTGCTTCGTTTTTAATGTGCTGCAATTTCAGATATAGTTACACGGTACTTACCCGTTGGCGTCAGGGGGATGTCGTTTACAATATCGAATTCAATATTCATATCTTGCCCAAACACTTTCTTAATTTCACTCTGGCAAAATTGAAACTGCTCTTGAGTTAGGTCTCGCTTTAATACGAGCTTTATTTGTAGTTGGTTTTTGCTTTTCTGAATGACCTGGTATTTATTGATCGCACTAAACTCTTTCATTAGATGTGGAAAATATCCGCCTGAGATAATTTTTCCGTCAGTTGCTATTATCTCGTCCATTTTTCGACCGTCTATATCCTTTATGAGGGGTAGGCCACGCCCACACGAACAGGGCTTATTGCCCTGAACTGCGACGTCACCATTTTTATATCTGATAAAGGGCATGCCATAGTTATGTAAATCTGTAATTACTACCTCTCCAGTTTCTCCGGGTTGTGCGGGTTTGCCATCTTTTAGTATTTCCACCAAGAGATTATCCATAGTGACATGGAGTCCTTCGTGCTGCTCGCATTCTGCGGCAATCAGCATAAATTCTCGACACCCATAGGTGTTAAAAACTTTGGTCTGAAAAACATTTTCAATTAAGGTGCGTTGATAGTCATGCAATTTTTCAGCTCCCGTAATCACGGCAGAAATAGGGGAAACACTTAACTTGTTACTATCCACAAATTTTGCCAAATTATAGATTGCAGAGGTAAATGCGACAATTCCAGTAGGTCTTTTTTTATTGATGTAATTCAGGCAGTTTTTCATTTCATCTTCATTGAAGTTGAATAAATTAAACATCTTTCGGTTAAATACTCGATGATAGAGATTGATCTTAAGCTTGCTAAAATATGAAGGGTTTCCAATTTCTCCGCCCCAGATATAGAGGGTATGCTGCCCAGCCTCGCAGTGTGCCCACTGATAGCCACGCTGGGTCGCGGCTACTCGCCATTCATAACTGTCCTGGGTAATTGCAAACTGCATAGGGACGCCTGTGGAGCGTCCAGTGGCCTTGTCGATGATATTTCCTTGAAGATTTTTTACAATCATCTGATCTTTAAAATTTACTATATCTTCCCGTGAGCAAACTGGGAGCTTCTGAAAATCTTCGTAAGTTATTATGTCATCGGGGATCAGATTGATGTGATCAAATTGTTTTCGGTAATAGGGCGATTGCGCGTACGCGTGTTGCAAAAGTACTTTAAGGTCACGCCACTGATCTGCCTTGAGTTCTTCAAGGGATTTCCATTGGTTTTTGTCTAATAATTTCAGGTAGTGAAGAGTATTTCTTCTTCTAATTCCTGTTTCGTATAAAGGATACAGGGTATTTTTG
>JAESUN010000161.1 GCA_016763045.1 Opitutaceae bacterium
AACTAACAACCACCTTGGGCTAAGTGATAGCACCGGTGGTTACCAACCGTGTCGCGGGGACCGTTTACGTGTGAAATTTGGAGTGAAAATGTCTAAGGTTTTAAAACATATTGTCATAGTCGGCGGTGGCACCGCGGGCTGGATGGCAGCCGCTTCATTGACCAAGTATTTGCAAGAACAAGCCACTAAAATCACTGTCATTGATTCAAAAAAAATCACCACTGTCGGTGTTGGCGAAGCAACAATACCGAACATCGTCCAGTTTAACCATAACTTAGGTATTGATGAAGCCACGTTTATCAAAGCAACGAATGCCACATTTAAGCTCGGTATTGAGTTCGAAAACTGGTCTAAACTGGGCTCTACATTTTTTCATCCGTTTTCTGATTACGGCCTTACTATCGATAATGTAGAGTTTCATCAGTACATAAATCATTATTGCGCTAATGGCTATTCGGCGGCTTTGCAAGATTATAGTTTTCCTTGTGCACTAGCCCACTATAACCGCTTCGCCCAGCCGCAGCCTGCCCCCTCATCACCATTAGCTAATTATTCTTACGCTTATCATTTTGATGCTGGACTCTATGCAGATTTCCTACAGAAATGGAGCATAGAGCGTGGAACTACTCATATTGACGCTAGAATCATTGAGGTGAATTTAAATGCTGACAATGGTTTTATTACTTCGGTTACCCTCGATGATGGGCGGGAAATAGTGGCTGATTTTTTTATTGATTGTAGCGGATTTAAAGGTCTACTCATCGAAGAAGCCTTGCATACTGGATATGATGATTGGAGCGATTATCTTTTTTGCGATCGTGCGGTCGCCGTACAAACAAAATCAACGGATCTTATCAAGCCCTATACTCGAGCAATCGCCCATGAAAATGGTTGGCAATGGTCAATACCATTACAACATCGTACGGGAAATGGACTTATATATTCGAGTCGCTACCAAAGTGAAGAAAGTGCCACTCAGCTTTTGCTAGATAATATAGTCGGCGTAACAATTAATAAGGTTAGACATTTGCGCTTCACGCCGGGCCGCCGGCGAAAAATATGGAATAAAAACTGTTTTGCATTAGGGCTTGCTGGTGGTTTCTTAGAGCCCTTAGAGTCAACGAGTATCTCACTCATCCAAACTGCATTAGCCAAACTGTTGACCTTTTTCCCCGATAATACATTCAATCAAGCAGACGTTAATGAGGTCAATCGTTTACACAATCAGGAAGTGGAAAATATTCGTGACTTTTTAATTTTGCATTACAAATTAACGCAACGTGATGACAGCAAGTTTTGGCGAGACTGCCACGCTATGGATATCCCGACGACTCTGAGTCATAAAATAGCGATGTATCAAAGTCGCGGGCATATTGTAATGCATGAAAATGAATCATTTGAGCAAGCAAGTTGGCTGACCATGTATAATGCCTTCGCGGTACACCCTGCTCGTTGTGATCCCAGAGCCGAACTAATTCCACTACCGCTTATTGAGAAAAAATTAGAACAGATACGCCACACAATTAACAATGCGGCGCTCAAAGCGATGTCACATCAGTCGTTTATTGATCGCCATTGCAAGGCTCAGCCTTAAGCAGGCTTTGGTGCAGGGCAATAACGCTGTAGAAAATCGTCGTGACTAGGTTGTTTGGTGACGCATTGCCATATACTCTGTCGCCCCAGCCTCATCGAGCTTTGTAGCTGGTTGTAGTCTAAAGCATCGATACTCGAATTGTATCGGTGTGGCATGACCTGCATCCCTGTTAATACCGCATACCAACTGGTGGGCTGAAATAGTTCTTCAACCCCAGGAATGAGGCAACCGCTACTGCGATAGAATATTAATTTGTGATTAAGTGTCGCGGGGATCTCCATATT
The DNA here is from genome assembly GCA_016763045.1 of Opitutaceae bacterium. Classification (GTDB taxonomy): domain Bacteria; phylum Verrucomicrobiota; class Verrucomicrobiia; order Opitutales; family Opitutaceae; genus NORP342. The sequence goes on from JAESUN010000161.1 coordinate 1,879, forward strand.
TTTGCACCACCGCCAAAATGGCGAATCATTGCGGTTTGTCGTGCAATAGTGCAGCACCAGAAGATCACGAATTTCTTCATAGTCTTGACGTACGCGGCGGTTAAACTCGTGTTGTAGAACAAGGTTAGATTGTTGGTCGGGAAACATGCGTACAAATAGCGCTAACGTTTTAGACACCAAATGAATCGCGGTCGACTCTAATGGCTCTAAGAAACCTTGAGCTAGCCCCAAGGCTAGGCAGTTTTTATACCACGTTTTCCGGCGTAAACCAGTGGTAAAAGGAATAACCCGCGGCTCAGTTAACACCTTCCCTTCAACATTGGCTAACAAGGTTTCAATTGCCTCTTTATCGCTAATATATTTATCACAAAAGACGTAACCATTACCTGTGCGATGCTGTAAAGGTATTCGCCATGTCCAGCCTGCTTTTTGCGCTTTCGATATAGTATAAGGTAATGTCTCCCCTACCTTTTCCGTCTGCACTGCAACAGCCCGGTTACACGGTAAATAATGCGACCAATTGTCATACCCTACATCCAGGGCCTGCTCGATGAGTAATCCTTTGAATCCGCTACAATCAATAAAAAAATCACCCGCTATTCGACGATTATCTTTAAGCTCGATATGGCTTATATTACCGGACTCGTCTATCAATGCTCTTTTTACATGAGCGATAGTGTGAGTAACACCAATATTAAGACAAAATTTCTTTAGGTAATCGCCAACTAATACAGCGTCGAGGTGCAAGGCATACTTAGCGTTTTTTAGTGGTGTGTTCATCGCTTCAAATGGTAGAAAAAATTTATTGCTCTTAGACGGTTGTGACTCAGGAGAATGCGTCATTAACGGCGTAGTGTCCCCTTCGGCCTGAGACTTTAACCAACACTGGAAAAAATCATGTCCGTCAATGGTGGCGCCTATACTGCCAAACGGATGAAAATAGGATTGTCCTTTAGTGTGCCAATCTTCGAATTTAATCCCCCATTTAAAGCTCGCCTGAGTGGCTTTAATAAAGTCGACTTCATCAATACCAAGGCTTCGAATGGTGTCTAATAACGGAGGAATTGTCGCTTCACCCACGCCGATAATACCTACTTCACCGGATTCAACCAACTCAACGCCCACCGAACATTGTTTAAAAATATTGCCTAATGTAGCAGCAGCTAACCAGCCGGCCGTCCCCCCACCGACAATGACAATTTTTTTTATAGGCTTAGATGTCACTTGCATGCCTTACTCCTGTTTGCTTGACTGGTAGTCAAAATGTTGGGCCAAAAAATGATGATGGGGTGGCGCTTTGGCTGTATACTTGGCGATGTCCCCTTTCATCTTTAGCAACCCATTCTGTACTTGTTCCAGTGGTATAGAATCGATTTTCGTGGCGTAAGTTTGTGGTAAAAAATTAAACCCGTGATAAATCGCTAACCAACTATCCGCACCGAACATATCCCAAGCACTGCGTGCTAATTTACCTGATGATTGATAGATATCCATTCTAGTCTGTAGGCTTTTCGGTACGGACATGTTTTGACAATAGCGCCACATTAGCGAGTCATTTCGCTGATTGGCTTTGTAATGCAAGATTATAAAATCACGAACACACTCATACTCCAACTGTGTCACATGATTAAAATGCTCAACAATTTTTTGATCATAAGTTAGTTGCGCCAAAGATTGGACAATTTTATCAATAGCAGTTTCGACTAAGGCAATGCTGGTGCTTTCTAACGGTTCAAGAAAACCAGCGGCAAGACCAACAGCTATACAGTTTTTGTTCCAAGCTCGATTGCGTCGTCCCGGCGTAAATGAAAACGTACGAGGATGAGTAATTAACCTCCCATCTATATTCTCTAGTAAACGTTTTTTTGCTGTTTCGTCATCAGTAAATCGACTGCTATAAACATAGCCATTTCCTTGGCGATGCTGCAGTGGCATTTTCCATTGCCATCCTGCTTCGTGTGCCGTAACAATGGTACGTGGTGC
>JAESUN010000021.1 GCA_016763045.1 Opitutaceae bacterium
CTCCGTAAATAGTAGCTACGAATGCCGTAGCAATACCCGCCCCTAATTTACTCGGATCAGACAGGTTTTGCATCACGTGAATCAACCCCATCACCGCACCAATAATGCCTATCGTTGGAGAATAGCCCCCCATCGCTTCGTACACTTTCGCAGCTTGTAATTGTTTTCCTTCTATCACTTCCAGTTCTAGCATCAAAATATCTCGAACTATCTCTGGTTCACCACCGTCGACCAATAATTGCAGGCCTTTGCGTGCCAATGGATCCTTTTCTTCGTCAACCACCACTTCCAGTCCTAGGAGTCCTTCTCGTCTGGCAATAGAGCTCCACTCGACAACTTTTTCTATATTATCTTTGAGTTTAAGATTTGGTGGAAAAACAACCCAAGCCAATAATTTTAAGGACAAAAAATATGTCTTTGCAGATGACTGTAACAGCGCTGCACCTATCGTCCCTCCAATAACAATCAAGGCAGCCGGACCATTTAAAAGCGCATCTAAGTGACCGCCTTCAAGAACATTGCCACCTAGAATAGCCCCGAAGCCAATCACAACACCTAGAATCGTTAAAATATCCACGCTATAACTTTATTAACTCAATGGCCATACGCATCGCTGGCAATTCGGATAACAATGTATCTAGTCCACCCGGACCTCTAGTCGAAGAGCCAATAACAACCCAATCAACCGTCAAATTTGCTTGTTCTAACATTTTTGCCTGCCTAACATTCTTAATACCCTTTCCACCCATTATGCGTAATGGTTCAACATGCTCGGCACATCCAGAATAAGAGCGATACTACCGTCACCAGTAATCGTTGCACCTGCTATGCCTGGAACCTGTGTTAACAAAGCACCTAACGGTTTAATAACCACCTCTTCTTGTCCCATCAGCTCATCCACAACAAAACCCACGTGTTGATGCCCAACACTCACGACAACCACATGCTGTTCTATGCCTTCTTTTGTGCCTGAATAACTCGTAATTAACCACTTATTTAAAAAGTACAACGGTATCGCTTTACCTCGAATCATAATTACTAGTTGGCCATTAACCAAATTCGTATTGGTTAGGTCCAAACTTAAGATTTCTACAATGTTAGACAAAGGGAGTGCGAAGTTTTGTTTAGACAAACTCACCATTAACGTTGACATAATCGCTAGTGTCAAAGGCAGCTTGATCACCACCTTACTGCCCACACCGAGTTCTGACTCAACGTGTACTGTCCCGTTCATACCAATAATTCTGGTTTTAACAACATCCATACCAACGCCACGCCCCGACACATCTGATATTTCAGTTTTGGTCGAAAAGCCAGCGGCAAAAATCAGGTTGTAGCACTCTTCATTGGTTAACCGAGATGCCGCTTCAGCATCCATCATCCCTTTGTTTACAGCACTTTCACGTAAGATGTCAGCATCCATACCTTTACCATCATCATCAATGGTTAATAGAATGTGGTCACCTTCTTGGAAGGCACTCAGCACAACTGTTCCTTCTTCCTCTTTGCCAGCAGCTCTGCGTTCTTCAGGCGTTTCAATACCATGATCCACCGCATTACGTACCAAATGAACCAATGGATCGGACAAGGCATCAACCAAGTTTTTATCTAAATCTGTTTCTTCGCCAACTAAATCTAATTTAATCTTTTTATTCAGGCTCCTCGACAAATCTCTTACCACCCGGGGGAAGCGCCCGAATACTTTTTTAATCGGCTGCATCCGTGTTTTCATGACCGACAATTGAAGGTCAGCTGTGACAATATCTAAATTAGAAATCGCCTTAGCCATGTCTTCACTGTCGTTACTCGAGCGAAGCTTAGACAAGCGGTTACGAACCAGCACCAACTCACCCACCATGTTCATAATATCGTCTAAACGTTGAGTATCAACACGGACTGTTGTTTCGCCCTTAGGCGCTGCTTTTTTGGCAGGTGTTTTAACCTTTTCCTTTTCGGAAGATTTACTCACAACGGCTTTTTCAGGTTTGTTTACAGCAGATGGTGTGGGTGTTTCATCTGCCTTAGCAGGTGCAGTTTGCCCTTGCGTTGGCCCCTTGCCAACACCGTGCATTTCATCCATTATTTTGTCAAATTCTGCATCGGTAATATTGCCGTCATCCACGACAGCAGGTTCTGCTTTAGACACCGCCGGTGTTGGGCCTTTATTCTTACCGTGAAGCTCATCCAATAATTGATCAAATTCATCATCGGTAATATTGCCGTCGTCAACTGCTACGGACGTAGAGGCTTCTCCTGCACTATCGGGCGCAATGGCACTTTGGAGCATCGCTTCAAATTCTTTTTCCACATCATCAGACACCGAATCATTACTTATTGCCACTCCGGCAGGTACCGTCTCTTCCACCACCGGTTCAGTAACATTTACATCCTCACTGGGTGGTTCTTTATATTTTTCTAGCGTTGCGATTAATACGGGATCAGCAGGTTCTGGATCTACCCCTTCACGTATGTTCTCAAACATGTCATTCACAACATCTAACACCTGCAAGAAGGCATCCATTAAGTCTGAATCGGCAACACGTTTACCATTCCTTAAAATATCGAACACATCTTCCGATACGTGACATACACCCACCAAGCCATCTAGGGCAAGAAAACCAGCACCACCTTTAATGGTATGAAATCCTCTAAATATGGAATTTAGCAACTCCATATCTTCAGGCGTTTGCTCCAATTCAATCAGCTGCTCGCTAAGAAGTTCAAGTATTTCACCGGCTTCGACTAAAAAGTCTTGAAGAATCTCGTCATTTAAATCAATGGCCATTATTTGTCCCTAGAATCCTAAACTCGATAACAAATCATCTACGTCATCCTGACTATTTAACGCACCTGTCCCCTCAACAACAACACCCGGTACCGCTGGCCCTTCAAGTTTAGAGCCACTATCGTATTTCTCTGTCACTTTGTTCTGTGTGCCCGATAACCGCACCAGGTTGACTAAGTTCGCCTCCACCTCTTGCACTAAGGTAATCACTTTGGTAATAATTTGCCCTGTTAGGTCTTGAAACTCTTGGGCCATCATTATTTCTTTTGATTTTTCGTGTAAAAGGGACGAGTTACGTTTTGACGATTCCAAAAACTCGGTGATATCACTTGAAAAAGTCTTCAATGACTTGCCGGAACCACTGCCTTTGATAAATTCTATCCATTGCCCAGATAATTTTTCTGACCGACTAGCCATCACCGACGTTATCGGTAGTATTTCATCCAGCGCATTCAGTGTTGTATTCGCTGCCTCATCAGTAATCTTAATCACATGAGCGAGGCGCTCTTTAGCATCAGGAATTTCTTTATCTGTTAACTTGTTAAGCTCACCATCAAGGGCGAACGAACGAATACTGTCATGCAATTCGCGTGTTAACTGACCCACCTCATTAAATAAGGCTCTTTCGCTACTCATCACAATTTTTTCTAGCTTGGCATCTATATCCGACTGGTCGCCAGACTCTAACGACAACACCAATTGCTTTGCCTCCTCCAGAAGGCTTTTTCTCTGGCTCTCATCCATAATAAGTCTCTTTACTAACCAGCACTTCTTGCGAATACTTTATCGAGCTTCTCTTTTAGAGTCCCTGCCGTAAACGGTTTGATAATATAACCGTTCACACCAGCTTGAGCGGCCTGGATAATTTGCTCGCGTTTTGACTCAGCCGTTACCATCAACACCGGCATATTAGCGGTCGCAGGGTTAGCCCTAACGTTTTTCAATAGGTCAATACCCGACATACCTGGCATGTTCCAATCTGTGACTAAAAAATCGTAATGTCCCGATTGCAATTTAGGCCATGCTGTTTGCCCATCGTCAGCTTCGTCTAAATTGGTAAAGCCCAGCTCTCTCAATAAATTCTTAACTATTCGTCTCATGGTAGAAAAATCATCTACCACAAGAATTTTCATATTCTTATCCACTCGGAATACTCCCTTGATACGGTTGCTACGGTTGCTACGGTTGCTACGTGACTATTTATCGGCCACTTTCATAGTAAGTTTAGCCAACAATTAAGAATTTACTGCGCTTATTGAGAAATAATTATAAAGAGGGGGAGAAGTGTGAAAGTCGAGATCTTAAACGTAAC
>JAESUN010000162.1 GCA_016763045.1 Opitutaceae bacterium
CCGCAACAGGCGCCGGTGCTCTTGGTGTTGCCGGAGCAGGTGCCGCAGCAACCATTGAGGCTGGCAGTGTGAAGAAGGATGTTGCGCTGTTTAAGATGCCGGCCTGGTCTTGCAATGACATCGCAGCTGCTGAAGCTTCCTCAACCAAGGCGGCATTTTGTTGTGTCACGCTATCTAAGTTAGTCACTGCGGAGTTAACTTGCTCGATACCCACTGCCTGCTCAGAACTTGCGGATGCAATTTCTGAAATCAACGTATTCACTTCTTGCACCGATGTAACAATTTCAGCCAGCATTTCACCAGACTGATCTACTAGCTTGCTACCTTCACCAACCTTCTCAACGCTGTCATTGATCAGTTGTTTAATTTCTTTCGCAGCGCCAGCGCTTCGTTGCGCTAAGTTTCTCACCTCACTCGCTACCACGGCAAACCCACGACCTTGCTCACCCGCTCTAGCCGCTTCCACCGCCGCATTAAGCGCAAGCAAGTTAGTCTGGAAGGCGATCTCATCTATCACACCAATAATGTCAGCAATTTTCTTACTTGATGCATTAATCTCGCTCATCGCTACCACGGCATCTTTCACTACACTGCCACCTTTTTCAGCTTGGGCACTGGCGCTTTCTGCTAAATCGTTAGCACGTTTTGAATTAGCCGCACTTTGTTGAACCGTACTGGTCAGTTCTTCAACACTAGCCGCTGTTTCCTCAAGCTCCGAGGCTTGTTGCTCAGTTCTGTTACTTAAGTCAGCATTGCCTGTTGCAATTTCTGATGTTGCTACACTAATATTGCTTGAGGCTGCGCTAATTTTGGTAATTGAGCTTTGTAGGTTTGTAATTGTCGTCCCAACAGCCGTCATCAACTGTTCAAGCTCCCCTTGGTAATCGCCATCTATTGCAACGTCTAAATTACCAGAAGCCAATTCACTCATTACCAAACTAACCGAACGTATTGGTGCGGCAAAGGCATCCACTAAATCATTAATACCTTCAGCAATGGCCTTTATTCCGCCGCTATAGTTTGCATGATCAATACGCTCATCTAGCTGTCCTGCCGTCGCAGCGGCAATAATATTTTGAATTTGCTTCTCAGCATCTTTTTCTTCGGTCAAGTCTCGCCATTCAACCATGTTACCCATCAATTCTCCGTCTGGGCCTTCGATATACGATGCGTTCACACTAAAGGTAATACCTGCAACAGAAATCTCAGCCATTGCCGGCAATCTGTTTTTATCAGCCAATAACGCCCGTTGATGCGCTGGATTTTTATGGAATTGATCAATACACTGGCCCACTAAATTATCTGGGTCCATACTTGGCCAAATAGTGCGCAGTTCAGTTGCTCGATTACGCATCATTGAAACCACCGCTTCATTGGCGTAAACGATGTTTAAGTCTGGATCGCAGATCATTATGTTGGTTTGTGAGCTATCTACCGCTGATTGTAAGCGAGCCACAATACGTTCTGCTGCTTTCGTTTCAGTTAAATCCTGCCACTCGACCATGTTGCCTGCGTAACTACCGTCAACATCTTCTACATAAGAGGCTTTAACTTTAAAAGTAATACCCGCTAGCATAATTTCAGCCTCTGCAGGCAAGCGGTTTTTATCCCCCAATAACGCACGTTGATGTGCTGGGTTTTTATGAAATTGGTCAATACATTGACCGACCAACTTATCCGGGTCCATACTTGGCCAAATGGTGCGCAATTCAGTTACGCGATTACGCATCATTTCAACCACTGAGTCATTAGCATAGGTAATATTGAGATCTGCATCGCACATCATTAAGTTGGTTTGGGCGCCTTGTATGGCTGTTTTTAAATATTCAAGTTCGGCTAGTTGCTCTTTACTCATTTTATTTTCCTCTTCATCTTTATAGGCGCTTAACATGGTGTCTGCGATTAGGTTTAACGCACCACTCCAGGCGTCATAAATTTCTTCTGTCCATTGATCACCGGCGTATTCTTCCATTACCTCTAGTAAGGTGTCAGCCACAGCTTGGTAGTGGGCAGGTTTGGCTCCGTAATGCTGGTGTCGCGCACCCATTTCCACTAAAACTGGCACAAGTGCATCAGGGTCTCTTAGACTCTCTATGGTCAATTGAATCGCCTGCGTTAACTTTTTAACTTGGCTTTTCTTGGTCGTGTTTTTGAACATTGGCACAACCTCAGGATAACGCTCAAACAGTACGTCATAGAACTTGCTCATCATTTCCTCAGCAACCGGTGCAAGTAATGCAAAACTGCTTTCTAGCGTTTCAACATCTAACCCTAAAGGAGACTCATACCGCTTAACTGTCTTTGCTTTAGCTGGTTTTCTCTTCACCGGTTGTTTTTTAGCCTCCACCGATTTCTTAACGTCTTTTTTATCACCTGCATCAGCTACAGAGTCATCTTCATTCATCCACGCTAGTGGGTCGTAGCCTAATTTGGTATTTTCTTTATTTGTCATAAGTGTCCCCTTTTCGTCGTCCATTTATTTGTATGTTGATAAATTATGCATTCCAAGCGAGTCCAGAAAGCAACTCTTCAAATATTCGCCTAGTTTCCGTGTTGCCAAGCCCTGTTAAAAAACTAACTCTTTTTTTTCGTGTTGTATAACTCTGATTAAAGTTCAAATACTTCTGTTTACCACCCTTTTTAAAAACTGTTTTCATCTTGTTCTCCCATGTAATAAATCTTCTGCCAGTGCGTTGTAATCATTCGCACCATTTCCATTTTTTTGATGCTCAAATATGCTGTATCCATAACCAGGGCTTTCTGCTAATGCAACTGCTTCACGTATTGGTGTTTTTAACACCCTATTTGGGAAGTGTTTTTCTAATTTTTCTCGCACCTCATTTGCCAAACGACGCCGCCCATGAAAGCGCGTTAATACTATCCATTTTGTTAGTTTATGACGCAAACGTTCTTCAATCTTATATAAAATCTCTACGAGCCTCGACAGGCCATGTAAGGCCAAATAATCGCTCGAAACAGGAATAATTATTTCGGTTGATGCGAAAATCGCATTCATTGACAAAATTGCGGCTGATGGTGGACAATCAATAAAAATAAAGTCTTTTTCCTGTATTTTTTTTAATTCATTTTTTAACAAGTTACCGCCTTTAAACCCCCGTACACTTTGTTCAACTTCAGACAAACGAGTACCTGCTGGGAAAAGCTCAAGATTTTTTCTAGTCATAATACCGACCTCCTCTAAGCTTTTTTCGCCAAATAAAACTTCTGCCATACCTAATTGTGGCCTTATTTCCTCGCCAAACCCAGTAGTTAGGTGACCTTGAGGGTCCATATCTATGGCTGCTACCTTATGCCCACGCAATGCAATCGCGTGTGCCAAATTCAGCGCGGTTGTTGTTTTACCAACCCCGCCTTTTTGATTTAAAACAGAAAACGTTCGCACGGTATGTTTACGCTTACTTTTGCACTGCTTGCGTTACAACATCAAGGTCTTTCAGGCTCATTAGCTCATCGATGTTCAAAATTATGATCATTTTTTCCTCAATGGTTGCCATGCCTTTCATGTAATCCATATTGATGGCATAGCCCATATCAGGCGCATCTTTAATGCCACTATCAGAAAAGTTATAAACTTCCGACACTGCGTCTACAACGATACCCATAATTCGTTCTTTTTCATCGCCTTTAACACGTAAAACAACAACGACTGTTAAATCATTGTATTCAACACTGTCCATACCAAACCGTTCACGTAAATCGACAATCGATACGATCGTTCCACGTAAATTTATGACGCCTTTTATATAAGCCGGCGCATTAGGTATTGACGTTACAGTATCCCAACCCCTAATTTCTTGTACCCTTAAGATATCAACGCCGTACTCTTCTTCCCCTAAAACAAATGTTAAGTACTGGTCTTCATGCTCATTTAGTTCGTTATTGTTTTCACTTCCTAGTTCGATTTGCGCACTCATTTTTTTCTCCTATGCCACTTCGTTATCTGCATCATCTGCAGATAACTTTATTGTGGAAGTACCTTGTTTTAATTTCTTTTGATGATAGTTAACCATACCTGCAACATCCCAAATAAGCGCAACCGTGCCATTACCTAAAATAGTTGCCCCGGACATTGTTTCTACTTTTCTATAATTTGTTTCAAGACTTTTAATAACAACTTGCTGCTGCCCTTGAAGGTCATCAACAATAATCCCTGCATGACCATTACCCACTTCAACAACAACCATTAAAGCCCCGTGTAAATCTTTTTTGTCACCGGGAAGGCCAAACACCTGCCTTGAACGAATAACAGGAATATAATGATTACGAAGCTTATATACTTCGGCCTTTCCCGCGACGACATTGATATTGGCTCTGTCAATTTGTATAGATTCCACTATTGAAATAAGCGGAATTACGTACGACTCTTTCCCAACAGTAACCAGCTGGCCATCTAAAATAGCCAATGTAAGTGGTAGCCGAATGGTAAATACTGAGCCCTTGCCCTCTTCAGAACTAACTTCTACTCGTCCGCCAAGTTTATGAATACTCGTACGCACAACGTCCATGCCAACGCCTCGGCCTGAAACGTCACTTACAACTTCTGCCGTAGAAAACCCGGGCGCAAAGATTAAGTTATTTATGTCGCTGTCTGATAAATTATCGGACTCTGAAATCACCCCTTTTTCAATTGCTTTGGCCAGCACCCTTTCTTTGTTAATTCCGGCGCCGTCATCTGTGATTTGAATGATAATATTGCCGCCTTGATGAAACGCATTTAACGTGATGGTTCCTGTTTCTGGCTTTCCTGCCGCCGTTCGAATATCAGGCGTTTCTATGCCGTGATCCAATGCATTCCTAACCAAGTGAACCATTGGATCCCCAATGTTCTCCATGACCGTTTTATCCAGCTCTGTTTCTTCACCCGTTACAACTAAAGTAATCTTTTTATTTAATTGACCGGATAAATCATGCACAAGCCCTGGCATTCGGCTGAACACGAAACTAATCGGCAACATACGAATACGCATCACCCCTTCTTGAAGTTCACGGGTATTGCGCTCAAGTTGAGCTAAACCATCTCTCAGCCTTAATAATATTTTTGTGTTTTTATTCTTCCCCTGCGCCTCGGCCTGTTCTTCCAAATCTTCGCCTGCTTGGTCAAGCATTGATTGGGTAATAACAAGCTCACCGACAAGGTTGATAATCTCATCGACTTTATCGATACCAACACGAATAGATGTCGCTTCAGACGAGGCGCTTTTTTTGACCGGCGTTTTAGACTTTTCAGCAGCCTTCGCCGATTTAGTTTTTCCAGGGGAGGCAAGCTTTACATTAACCGGTTCTGACGGGGTCACGGAGTCTGATTTATCGTGCTGAGGTAACGGTTCCACGTGCAATTCACACGCATCATCAACCCAATCAAAAACGTCTAAAACCTCCGCCTTCGTCATGCCGCCTTGCAAGGTAATGCCCCAACTCACATACAGCTCTTCCGGTATGATTTCTGAAAAGGGAGGCAGTGCAGACAAATCAATTTTCACGTCCATTTCGCCAAGCTCGTCCAGCGCTCTAAGCAAACGTACAGGGTCATTTCCCGTCAACATCATGTCGGTAAAAGGTGTAAATTGAATAAGCCACCCAGCACCAACCTCATCAGTAGTTTGTTCTTTGCTTTCAGCCGTTTGCTGCTCAGACACGGCATTCTCGCCCAGCAAAATGGTTTCTAAAATGGCTCGCTGTTTAACTGCACCTTCTTCATCGAAATCGACCTCGTCACGCGCAGCTTCCAACATGCCTTTAAGCACATCAGTAGAAGACAGCAATGCATTAACAGCCTCCTGAGTTACCGGTCTTGAGCCATCACGCATTTCATCCAATAATGTTTCCATAACGTGGGTGTATTCGGAAACATTCATAAAACCAAATGTACCAGCCCCTCCCTTTATTGAATGTGCCGCCCTAAAAATTGTGTTAATGATTTCAGAGTCAACCTCACCGACATCTAAGGCAAGCAACTCTGTTTCCATAATTTGAAGACCTTCGAAACTTTCTTCGAAGAAAGCCCCATGAAACTGCGACATATCAATAGTCATGAATCAGCCCAACACTTTTTTAACAGTAGCCAATAATTGGTCTGGATTAAATGGTTTTACTAACCAACCTGTTGCACCCGCAGCTTTACCGGCCGCTTTTTTCTCTGCACTAGACTCTGTGGTCAGCGTCAAAATAGGGGTGAACCGGTAGTTTGGTAATCCCCGTAACTGGCGCGTTAGCTCAATACCATCCATATTTGGCATATTGACATCTGTAATAACCGCATCAAAGGCTTCTGCTTTTGCACACTGCAGTCCCAACGCACCGTCAGCAGCTTCTACAACCTGATGCCCATCACCTTTTAAAGTAAACCCAACCATTTGCCTCATTGAAGCTGAATCATCCACTACTAGAATATGAGCCATAAAGCCCTCCTTATTTATTTTTTTAACTTAGATGCCCTAAAAAATAATTACCTGCTTAAAGCAACCCCAACGTTGGACCTAAACCTGTGAGCCGGACGACCGTTAAGAAAGCACTCGATGGAGCGTTAATTTCAACGTCTATACCTTTGTCTAACATATGTAGAAAGAAAGCAGCCATTAGTTGCATTGCTGCAGCATCCGCCGTTTCAACTTCAGAAGCATCAATAGAAACCACCTCCTCATTTGTTAAACTTGACCCCATTTCCTCTTTTAAATCAGCGACTTGCCCAATATTAAAATTATCCGTAAGTTTTATATGCATGTGAATCCTATTTTCAATTTTAGTTAATTCGGTCCCGCTAGATTTGTACTGGAAATTATATGGCTGAATTACTAAGTCATCAGCTTTGAGTGGCCTATTCAGTAGATAGCCTTGAGCTAGATCGCAGCCGATGTCTCTCAAAAAACCCAACTGTGCGAGCGTTTCAATTCCTTCTGCTACGATGTTTAGACCTAATGAATGGCCAAGTGCCACAATGCCATTGATCAACTTTCTGTCTGCCTTTTTAGAAAAAATATTTTTCAAAAAAGCTCTATCAATCTTTAATTTTTTAACTGGAAGTTGGGTTAAGTAACTTAATGAAGAAAACCCTGTTCCAAAATCATCAATTGCCAAATTAACACCTAAGCTAGAAAGCTGTTGAAAGGTATGAATTGAGGTTTCTATATCTTCGATTAACAAGCTTTCGGTTAGCTCTATTTCAAGTAAATAGGAAGGAAGCCCTGTTTCATTTAAAACCATTTCAACTATTTTGCTGAAGTTATTATCGATAAGTTGCTTAGCGGATACATTTATTGCAACGACAAGCGGGGTTCCCCTTTTCATCCATTTAAGGGCCTGCTGACAAGCTGTTCTTAAAACCCAAGTACCGATTGGAATAATTAATCCTTTTGCTTCGGCAACAGGAATAAATTGGTCCGGAGGAATCATTCCATTTTCAGGATGGTGCCACCGAATAAGTGCTTCAACTGATGACATTTCTCCAGTCTTTATGCTGTACTGGGGTTGGTAATAAAGCTCCAGTTGGTTTTTTTCCAGAGCATTTCGTAAATCTCCAAGCATATTATGTTGATTCTTAATGGTCTCTGTCATCTCATCTTTGTAGAAACTATACTGGCTTCCCCCTAAACTCTTTGCCTGATACATCGCAATATCGGCTTTTCTGACAAGTGCTTCACCATTGTCAGCATCATTAGGATAAACGGAAATACCGATGCTACAACTGAGGTATAGGTTTTTTTCATCAACGATAAAAGGCTGCTTTTTTAAGGCGCCTATAATTTTTTCTGCGACAATTGCAGGACTTTCGTTCTTATTGATCACATCAAGAACAATGACAAATTCATCACCTCCCCAACGGGTGATTGTGTCTGTTTTTCTAACAACACTGGATAATCGTTCTGCAACTTCTACAAGAATGGAGTCACCAGCCGAATGGCCCAATGTGTCATTAATAGGTTTGAATGCATCCAAGTCGATAAAAAGCACCGCCGTTTTCGCATTATTACGCTTAACAAGATCCAAAAATTTTTTGAACCTAGTCTTCAATAAAAGGCGGTTTGACAGGCCCGTCAAGGGGTCATGATGAGCAAGGTATCCCAGATCAATTGGATCTTTTTCTTGGCTGGATATGTCTGCAAAAATACCAATATACCCTTTGGTTTCATCCTCTTCATTCTTGATAGAATCTATCGTCAAGAGTTCAGGGTAAATTTCACCATTTTTACGTTTATTCCAAACTTCACCAGACCAGTAACCTCTACAATTGATGCTCCTCCACATTCTTTTATAAAAAGCAGCATCATGTCTCCCAGAGCTCAGTATATTGGGTGTCCGCCCGATCATATCTTCACTTGAGTACCCAGTTATATTAGAAAAAGCGTCATTAATTGCAGTAATTTTCATGTTATGGTCTGCTTTGAGCATTCCAAGGTTTGAATGCTTAAAAAAGAGGACGTCGGTTAAGCTATTCATAGCTTGTCTCTAGGAGATTAAAATAAAGATGTTCGCCAAGTGCAGAGGCCAAATTTTTTTGGCCTCGTTTTGTATTCAGCCCAATAGGTTTTCTCAGCAACATTTGATTGGTATAATGGCGGACTTGGTCGGAGCGAAACATCATGTTTTTGGGCTTACCTCTCAATTTAAATGAGCCATTTTCAATAGGTGTTAGCTATTAGGCGATAAAATTCGACTTTGATATTGAAAGTCTAGATTGTTTTAAACCAAATGAGACGGGCAGTCTGCCCGAAAGATATAGGGAACAAAACATGTTTAGTATTTAATTGACTATCCTTTTCGATATGTCTGCTCTAATACTAGATAGAATGAAGCAAGTCGACTCCTACAAGGATGAAGTTGAATGGTTTATTGCGACGTTATTACGCTAAGGGTTAAGTGTAGCCCGCTTTCAGCAACAAAAGAAAAGATGACCTCTGATTCCAAATTAACAAAAAAACACCTCGCCACACGTCTTAAAAGGACCGATCCGTCACATTCGGAAGATGCTCATAATGCGCAGCTTCAAGAAAAAGAACATTTAGACGGGTTAGTCTTGTTACGTACTGTCTTAGATACGATTGGCGAACCTATTTACATTGTTGATTTGGAAAGTGATGAAATTATTTTTGCCAATAAAAAAGTTGACCAACTATACGGCTCAACTGTAGGAAGGCGGTGCTGGGAGTCACTCCAAAAAGGGATCAGCGCTCGATGCTCTTTCTGTACTAATAATCACTTACTTGATAATGACGGCCGTCCAACAGGCATTTACCAATCAAGGTATAAAAACACGTTAACTGGACGGTGGTATCAATGTAGTGACCAAGCATTTGAATGGATAGATGGACGCATAGTCGCAATAAAAACATCCGTTGATGTAACTGCATTAGTAGAGTCGATTTCATCTGCCGAAGAGCTATATAAAGAAAATAACATTCTGTCTAAGAAAATTGCGACCTCACGTATTGAGGAGCGCAAGAACTTATCCCAAAAATTACACGATGAATTGGGTAGTATAGGTGCCGCGATCAAGTTAAATAGTGAGTTTCTTCAAACTCAAATACCCACAGAAATGAAGAGGGAGAAAAGTGCGGCGGAAGATCTTGTCAATCTTTCTCAAAAATTTTTGGAAATCGTTCGCAAGATTAGTAACGACCTAAATCCTTACGCCGCCATTTCCCACATGACGGTCACTGAAATGCTCGAAGAGTTATTCAATGAG
>JAESUN010000163.1 GCA_016763045.1 Opitutaceae bacterium
CAGGAGCTCACTCTCGCTCCACATCTCACCGTAGAAGAGAATATCACACTTGGAGCCGAAGATTCCAGATACGGATTCATCCAACATCGTCACGACAAGGTAAAAGAAGTCCTGAAACTCCTCGGCCAAGAGGATCTAGACCCGCAGACTCCCGTCGAAAATCTCCCTATCGGCACCCGGCAACTCATCGAGATCGCCAGAGCCATCCTTAATAAGGCTCGAGTCGTTATTCTCGACGAACCGACCTCTTCACTTTCGATCGAAAATACCAAGGCCCTCTTCCGGGTTATTCGGAAGCTTCGCTCCCAAGGAATCGCTCTTGTCTACATTTCCCATTTCCTGGAAGAAATCCAACAAATCGGTGATCGATATACGATCCTGCGCGACGGAGCCACCGTCGGCAGTGGATTGATAGAAGAAACATCCATCCCCGAAATCATCAAAACAATGGTTGGGCGCCCTCTTAATGAGATGTACCCAAAAATCGATCACACCATAGGAGAGAAAGTCCTTAGCGTCAAAAACCTCTCCGGGATTCCCTGGCCAAAAGACGTCTCTTTTTCTCTGCACAAAGGCGAAATCATGGGGATCTTTGGGCTCGTCGGTGCCGGCCGCAGTGAAACAATGCGCTGCATTTTCGGTTTAGATAAAAAAATATCGGGTGAAATTCTCTTCAAAGGCCAGACCACAGGCCCTCACCCCAGTCCTAAAAAATCTCTTAGCAGAGGCATCGATTTCCTCAGTGAAGATCGCAACAAAGAAGGACTGGCTCAAAAGATGAGCATCGCAGCCAATACAACCCTATCCGCCCTTCGCAAAACCAGTACAAAAGGATTTATCAACCTGATGGAAGAACGGCTTGTTTCCCAAAAATGGCGCGACTTCATGAAGACCAAATGCCATCGCGTTACAGATCCCGTTTCTTCTCTCTCAGGCGGGAACCAGCAGAAAGTCGCTTTTTCCCGCATCCTGCATCATGGCAGCGAGATCATCATCCTGGATGAACCCACTCGAGGCATTGATGTCGGGAGTAAGTCCGAAATATATGGCCATATTCAAAAAATGGCCAGCGAAGGAAAGTCCCTCCTCGTCATCAGTTCCTACTTACCCGAGCTGCAAGGGTTCTGTGATAGTATTGGAGTCATGTATCGAGGCGTTCTCAGTCCCGTCAAAAAAGTCTCCGACTGGACAGAACAAGATATCATGAGTTTCGCCACCACCGGCATGACCTCTTCGGAAAACTCCATCCACTCCAAACAGCCTGATTGATCATGAAAAAGATAACGCTTTCTGCAGGTATGATGCTTCCCTTCGTGGGACTTCTTTTTGTTACCCTCCTCTTTACTCTCTTGATCGCCATTTTTGAACCAGACAGTCTGAATGCCTTCCTCAGCGCACGAAACCTTCAGACGCTTTTGATGCAATCCGTTATCGTTGGTATCGCTGCTCTGGGCATGACCCTCGTCATTGTTTCAGGAGGCATCGATCTCTCCGTCGGTTCCATGGTCGCTCTGGCAACTGTCGTTGTTGCCAGCGTCATCACCTTCGGAGCTTCTGGATCTTACGGAAATGAATGGGCTGTCACTCCTATCTGGGTTCTCCTGGGCATTGCAGCAGCGATCGCCTCTTGTGCTCTGGTCGGTTTTATCAATGGCTTTGTCTCCTCTAAGTTCAAGATCGTGCCCTTCATTGCGACATTGGGCATGATGCAGATCGCTAGAGGTTGCGCTAAATGGTTTGCCGGAAATGAAATGGTGCGGACACCAGATAATTTCCTGCAGTCCTTCATGGATCCTCGTCCAGCACAGAGCTGGCTTCTTTTTGCACCCGGCGTCTGGATCATGGCAGGTATCGCCCTGATTGTTGCCATCGCTCTTCGCTACACTGTTTTTGGGCGTTACACCTACGCGATCGGATCGAGTGAAAACACAGCTCGCCTCTGCGGCATCAACGTCGGGAGATTTCGCATTCTTATTTATTCACTCTGTGGAGCCTTAACAGGAATTGCGGGCGTCATGCAGTACGCCACTCTCGGGTCAGGAAATCCGACAGAAGCCGTCGGCCTGGAGCTCGATATCATCGCCGCCGTCGTCATTGGCGGAGGCAGCCTGAATGGAGGTGAAGGATCAGCTCTTGGTACTCTTCTCGGAGCACTCATGCTACTTGTTCTTCGCAACGGATGCGTGATGCTAGGAGTACCCTCTTACGTTCAGAATATTATCCTCGGAAGTATTATCGTGATCGCAGCCGGCATTGATCGACTGAAGCACAGATAAGAAGACTCTTTCTTTAGAATCTATTCCGGATAAAATTCCGGATCTTCCGCAGAGACCTTAAGTGCTTTGAAAACCTCTTGCCGTACCCCGGATAAGGAATCCAGTTAGGTTCATAATAGTAACGTTAGAGTGGCTATGTGAAGGCCGCCAATATTTGCAGCCGTCGAAGTAATAATGAGTCACCTGTGAATTCCGGGTAAGGGTTTTGTCGTTTTGGATCGAACCTCCATGTAAAAGATTCGCCGCCCAAATAAGTGCCTCACCTTTTTTAAGAAGACCATACACCGGCTCCAGCTTCTCCTTCCGAATCAAACCCTGAAGATGAGTCTCATAATCGGGGTAGTTTACCAGACCCGGTTCCAGACCAACATCCCGATAGTTCATTTCTGCCATCCGATGACTCCCCGGATAATAAATAAGGGGTCCTTGATCCCGGCCAATATCCTCCAAGGCCACCCAAACACCGCACATCATTCCAAAGGGCTCAGAATTAAAATGAATGCTATCCGCGTGCGCCGCCTGCTCTGTTCCAATTGGAAAATTAAGCGTCTGAAAAGGCAGCGGCTTCTTTGCGTAAAGCTCAGACAATATGTCCAGAATTCTAGGACAAATCGCAAGATGGTTAATACTTTCACTGATCTTCCAAGCACTTTGAATCCGATGCTCGTCTGCATGGGAAACCCCTTCAGGTTTCACATCCCCCCAGTAACCCGACAAATCCTCGATCACTTGATCAAGCACCGCATCCGCGATTCCAGTATCGATGACTAAATAGCCATTTTCCTCAAACGATTTTTTCTGTGCTTCTGTTAGGGTTTTCATCGATTATCGTCAAAGTCGCTCGTCACACCGAGAGCCACATTCCACTTAAAAAAAAGCACTGTAACGACAATCCCCTCCAGCGCACTTCTCTTTTTGAGTTTTTTCAGAAAACCCGACACCCCATTTAAGTCTCAAATAACTTTGAGAGCGAAGAGACTGATCCAGCGGATTACTGGGCCAGTAACCACCTATGCGCCTCAGCCTCATCCCCTGTGACCAATAACATCATCCCACGATTGACCGCAATATCTTCAGCCATTTTCGTAATGGAGTGAGTCTGACCGAGCACAGCTACCGTCAAGGCAAAGTTAAAAACCTTCACCGCATGCTCTGCCGTATGAAAGCGATCCATTTCATTGGATAGATTTCCGACCTTGCGCATGTCTAGCAGCACTTTCCTATGACCAATGGTGTCAGCCTTCTCTCTCACGAGAGAAAACAACTCTTTAACATCCTCTAACAGCCATTCGCCACTGGCGATAACATGCAGATGCTCATCTTTCTTTTCGAATGATACGTCTAAATTCATATAATACTGGGGAAAATTACTTAATCGGCTGTTTTCGACTAAAATGCACTCTCAAAATGCACCTATTAGATCTCTAACAGACGACAAAGCACAAACGATGCCCACTCAGCTCACTTACCGATCTTTTACTCCCTCGGAAACTCTCTAAGATTTTCGAAAAACACCTAGATGAGTGGTCTTCAAAAAACCGGAAGCCTGCTCTTCCATCTTCGAAAACTCATCATGCAAAGGACAAGGATCATGGTTCCCGCAGTAGTCTCTTCCAAAAGGACAAAAGACCATCTCTTCCGCCTTTTCAAAAAGAGTAATAATCTCAAACAAACTGATTTTCTCCGGGCTCCGGCTTAGCCAATACCCACCCTTGGGCCCCGGAGAACCATTGACCAGGCCACCCTTCGATAGCTGAGTCAAAATTTTTGCGACCAAAGACTTCGGCAGCTTTCGGGCCGTGGCGATTTCCTGGGAGCCGATACACGTATGTGGCTCGCGGTGGCCCTCCGCTAGATAACTCATCGCAGCAATGGCATTTTGGGCAGTTTTTCCGTATCTCAGCATTCAATCTTCTACTAGGTATCTGTTAAAAATTTACTAACGTCAGTAAAACACTCCAATTAAAGAGTTAAAGATCTTTTTATATTGAATACCCCCTTTCCCCTTTTTAGAGTAACGAACGTTTTTAGCGGAGTTTTCTCCAAAATAAGGAAGCCATGAATATAAAAAACGGATTCAAAATAGGTTTAGGCAGTTTGCTTATTCTCTCTCAAGTTGCAAAGGCAGAAGAGACATCGTCTTCATCGATGGGCGATATCTTTAAAAACGGCACGACATTGCTGGAGGTCCGGGGACGCTACGAATTCGCGGATCAAGAAGGACGCGCTCAATCAAAGGCCTACACCGTCAGAACACGACTCGGATTTGAAACAGCCAGCCTCCATGGGTTTAAAGCTCTTATTGAAATGGAAGATGTGCGCTCGCTCGGTAGTATCAGCGATTACAATCCCTACCCTCAGACCGGGCGCACGGTGATCGCAGATCCTAAGGGCACCGAACTGAATCGCCTGCAACTCAGCTACGCAACAGGAGGCTCCCTCCTCACCCTCGGGAGACAACGCATCATACTCGATGGAGCTCGTTTTGTGGGAAACGTTGGATGGAGACAAAACGAACAGACCTTCGATGCCTTGAGTTTCACAGATAAGACACTGCAGGACTGGACCTTCTTCTACAGCTATGTCGATGCCGTTCAACGCATCTTCGGAAAGGATGCCCCTCTGCCTGCCCAGCGGGAATTCGAGTCCGACTCCCACCTCGCCAACATCCAGTTCTCCGGCATTCCTCAAATCAAGATCACCGCCTATGGCTACTTCCTTGATCTCGAAAACTCCATTGCAAATTCCAGCAGGACGATCGGCATGAGCGCCCAAGGCTCCCAAAAGATCACCGAAGATCTTTCTCTTAAATACACCGTTGAATACGCCATCCAGCAAGACTATGCCGACAACCCAAACAACTACCAAGCGGATTACCTACAAGGATCGCTCACAGCGTCTTGGGATATCTTTGATCTAGGAATTGGATACGAGCTTCTCGGCAGTGACAACGGGCAAGGCTTTAAGACTCCTCTGGCTACTTTACATAAATTCAACGGATGGGCAGATACCTTTCTCGGAACTCCAGCCGCAGGCCTTGAAGACATCTCTGTCACACTAGGATTCAAGCTCCCGCATGATACCTCCGCAAAGATCATCTACCACCAGTTCGAATCCGATATAGGAGGACTCGACTTCGGCGACGAATGGGATGCCGTCCTTTCTCATACGATCAATGAGAAGTGGAAGGCACTGGCAAAATACGCCAACTACACCGGCGGTTCTGGTGGATTTTCGGATAACGAAAAGTTCTGGATCCAAGTCGAGTTCAAAAAATAACTCCTCGGACAAGACGTATCATTGCTGCGCCAGCTCCACTACCGCTCCAGCACAAATTAGAGATAGCATTAACGCAGTCCCAACCTTAAAACCTTTTCAAATAGTTAGGCAACCGACTAGCCCTTCA
>JAESUN010000164.1 GCA_016763045.1 Opitutaceae bacterium
ACTAAGGAATTGATGAGGGTGAATGGTATCACCAATCCACGAAACATTCATCCTATGCAGGTTCTTATTATTCCTGGATTCGAATCCATTGCTCCAGTAGATACTTCTTCATCTGTCGACGAGACAGGAATTGAAATACGGCCTCTTGATTCACTTATATCGGAAGAAGATTTGGATACTCTGTTGCCGGAAGATGTGGTTAATGCACCAGCTATTCCTATTGATGACGAACCTGTAATAGCGGAATAAAGGAACTTTTTTCTGTTACAAACTGTGCGAACTGAAACAAAAAACTTTCACTGGAGTGGCTTAGTTAATCCGGCCTCCCTTATCCTGTTTTGTGTAGCTGCCCTGACTATTCTTGGGGTGACTATTCTCTTCAGTGCGAGTGTTTCTTTTCGTCAGGATCCATATTTCTTCCTTAAGAGGCAGATTATATGGATTGGGATCGCGTTAGCTGTTGGTTTGATTGTTAGCCGGATTAACCTCAAATGGGTGCGATCTCTATCTTGGTGGTTTGCGGCATTGATGTTAATTGGTCTCGTTTTGGTGCTGATTCCTGGTATAGGTGTCTTGGTTAATGGGAGTCGTCGTTGGCTTGATTTTGGACTAATGCGTTTCCAGGTTTCAGAGATCGCAAAGATTGCGATGATTTTGTCTTTGGCTCATTATTTAGGAGCTAATCAGAAATTGATTCCAACGTTCTGGCGTGGATTTGTGATCCCAATTTCTTGGATAGGCCTTTTTTGCGGATTGATTATACTCGAACCGGATTATGGGACTTCGATGTTATGTGGTGCGATTGGTTTTTCCATGTTGTTATTGGCGGGCGTGCGATTGGTTTATCTGATTCCGTCTTTGTTCGGTGGGATTGCTCTTTTGGCCGTAGCTATTTTCTACAATCCGGTGCGGTGGGCTCGCATTACGTCCTTTCTTGATCTCGAGGGAAATCGTAGTGATGGGGCGTATCAGCTTTGGCAGGCCATCTTGGCTTTTGGAGCTGGTGGGATTGATGGGGTTGGCTTGGGCAATGGGAGACAGCAAATGGCTTTTTACCTGAGGCGCATACCGATTTTATTTTCGCGATTGTCGGAGAGGAACTCGGCCTGTTTTTCACCTTGGGTACGGTTTTGCTTTTTATGATAATTTTTGTAGCAGGGCTTTTTCATCTGAGAAGAGCACCGAACCTATTTCAGTATTTGTTAATAGCGGGATGTCTGTTGCTTTTAACTGTGCAAGCACTGATTAATTTGGGAGTAGTGACGGGGTGTTTACCTACTAAGGGTATGTCTCTGCCGTTTATTAGTTACGGAGGATCTAATCTGATCCTCATGGCTATTTTGATAGGACTGATTGCGAATACGCATATCTCTTGGATGAGTCCGGCTTTAAATACTAGAGACAGGGCTATGACGGACATAGACGAATGAGTGGTTTTTTAATAGCATGTGGTGGAACAGGAGGGCATCTCGCTCCGGGCATCGCATTGGCGGAGGAACTCTTGTCTCGTGGGCATAAGTGTACTCTTTTGATCAGTGACAAACAGGTGGATTCCCGTCTTATTGAAAAGTACAAAAACCTTCAATTTGAGGTTTTGCCTGGATCTGGGTTTTCCTTACAGCCTGCCCGGCTTCTTCGGTTTTTTATCAGTCAAATGAAGGGCCTGGTTGTTGCGTTTCGTTTAATAAAAGAGCTGAAACCTGAGGTGATTTTTGGATTTGGCGGTTTTACGTGTATCGCTATCACCTTTTGTGGATTGCTTAATCGAGTTCCAGTTGCATTACATGAGGCCAATAGAATTCCCGGAAAAGCTGTTCGTTTTATAGGGGGCTTTGCCAAGAGGGTTTATTTGCCCACAGACGTAAAAGTCAGGTATATCAAGGCGAGTCGAGTTCGTTATTATGGATATCCTGTTCGAAAGGAGATCGTCCAAATTTCGAAGGTAGAGGCTCGGGGTCGATTGGGTATGAATCCTAAGCAAAAAGTTTTGGTTATCTTAGGGGGGAGCCAGGGGGCGAGTGCTTTAAACGATTGGGCGAGGAGTGTTATGGAGAAACTGGCGAGGGATGAGGTTCAGGTTTATTGTGTGACGGGTCTTGGGAAGGGTCGTGATGAAATCTTTGAGTATGAATCGAGCAGTGGGGTAAAGGTGAGATCTGGTTTTATCGCTTTTTCGGATCAAGTAGGAGATCTCTTATCCAGTGCCGATCTTGCGGTGTCTAGAGCTGGGGCGGGGACTATTGCTGAAATGACCTGCTGTGGTCTTCCTTCTATTTTGATTCCGAACCCACATTCTGCAGACAATCATCAAGAGGAAAACGCTAAGTTTTTTGAGACACAAGGTGGTGGGTTTTTGGTGAATCAGGAATTTATGGATGATCTCTATAAGGAGGTTAAAGAGGTGATTTTCAATGAGGGTCTGTTGCAGCAACTTGGCATAAATCTGAAATGCATGGATCGTGATAATTCTGCGAATTTGATCGCAGATGATCTGGAGAATTTGTCCAGTAGAGGAGGAGCTTCAGAACCTCGGTTACCGGCGACGGAAGTTTCTTGTGAGAGGTCTCAGCTGTGATAATGATTGCGAAAGAAAAATTGATTGAAAAAAGAGCCCACCTGATTGGGGTGGGTGGGATGGGGATGGCTCCTTTGGCGATTTATCTTTCGGAGTTTGGATACAGTGTTTCGGGGGAAGATAAGGGCATTTCCGTGGAAATTCGGAATTTGCTGTCCACTCGCGATATCAGTCTTACGAATGGAGGTTCGATTGATGCAGATGTGGATATCCTCGTGGTTTCATCTGCGATTTCTCTGGAGCATCCTCGGGTGGTTGAAGCAAAGAGACGTGGTTTACCCGTTTTGTTGAGAGGGGAAATGTTGGCAAAAATCTTAAGGGAGAAGCGGTTGATCGCTGTTGTTGGATCTCACGGGAAAACGACTACATGTGCGATGCTTGTAACGGCTCTTCGATCAGGTGGTATGGATGTTGGATATTTGCTAGGAGGACTTTTCAATGATGGATCGGTTCCTCCTTCTCGGTGCGCTTCTTCTGATTGGGTCGTGGCGGAGATTGATGAAAGTGATGGGACTATTGAGGGCTTTTCCCCGGAGATAACACTTTGTGTTAATTTAGACTGGGATCATTGTGATCAATATCCAGAAGAGCAGATGTTGGCAGAGATGTTTCATCGTCTGAAGGAAAGAACCTCTGGAGCATTCTTTTATAATAATGATTGTGCACGATCATCGCAGGTTTTTGGAAATAAAGAGGGAAGCGATGATTTTAGTTTTGGGAAAGAAGGAGCTTATACTTTGGTTAATTATATCGAGGATGAGAGAGGGATGGTTTTAACTTTGGGAGGATCGTTTGAGGAAACTCAGGCAAAAGTTTGTGCGAGTGGAGAATTCAATGCACAGAATGCATGTGCTGCGTTAGCGGTTTCTA
Organism: Opitutaceae bacterium; assembly: GCA_016763045.1. Classification (GTDB taxonomy): domain Bacteria; phylum Verrucomicrobiota; class Verrucomicrobiia; order Opitutales; family Opitutaceae; genus NORP342. The sequence continues at coordinate 3,446 of JAESUN010000164.1, forward strand.
GTTATCTAGGTCTTTCAGTTGAAGATGACTTGCTGGGAGACTATTCAGGGGTTTGCCGACGTCAGAGTCTTCTTTTTTCATCTCCCTTTTTAACCGTCTTGGAGGATTACGCGCATCATCCAACTGAAATTAAAGCTCTTTTAGAATCGGTGCGTCAGCGTTATAAAGGAAGGCTTGTTGTTTGTTTCCAGCCACATCGATATTCAAGGACAGTCCAGTTTAAGAGAGAATTTGCTGAAGTGCTGATTCAGTGTGATTATCTGTTTCTTTTTGATGTGTACCCAGCGAGCGAATCTTATCTGGAGGGCGGAGAGACCAAGGATATAAAGGTAATACTGGATGATCTTGCCTCAGATCTTCCGGTGGAACTCTTGAGCCTTTCGGATGGAGTAGGCACTGTGCTGAAAGAGGTGAAGGATGGAGATGTTCTTTTATTTGTGGGAGCAGGTGATATTGATCGATTGGCCCAGTCTGTCTTGAAAAAAATGGGAGAAGGAGATAGTCGAAGAAGCCGACGGGTAAACTTCTTTGCGTCTCTTGAAAGGACTCTTTCGAATGAGACGGTGGTGAAGGTAGAGGAACCGTTGGCCTCAAAGACGACATTGAGGGTGGGAGGAGAGGCCATGCTTTATGCCGAACCTGCTTCTGTGGATGATCTGCGATCTCTACTTGTTGCGAGTCGGAGCTCATCGCTTCCGGTCTTTTTGCTTGGTAGAGGTTCCAATTTAATTGTCCCTGATGAGGGGGTTTCTGGACTAGTCCTTCGCTTGCACCATTCTTCATGGCGTCAGATCCAGCCACAAAAAAATGGCTGTGTTTGGGTGGGGGCGGGTGTTCGATTAAAAGAACTTTGTGGCTATGCATATAGAGAGAACGAGAGAGGTTTCGAGTTTCTAGAGGGAATTCCTGGTACGGTTGGTGGTGCTTTGCGTATGAACGCGGGTGCGATGGGGGGCTGGATGTATGACTTGGTCGAAGAGATACAGATTATGGCGCCTTCGGGTGAAATCAGATTGATGAAGCGTGATGATTTACATGTTGAATACAGGCGTTGCGATGAAGTTGTTGAGGGTATTGCCTTGGGAGTTCTTTTACGACCTGCGGTGAAAGAGGAATCCTTTTCAATTCGTCAAAATGTTGAGCGGATGCAAAAACAGCGGCATGAGTCTCAGCCTCGTGAACCAAGTGCTGGTTGTATTTTTAAAAATCCTCCAGAAGAGTCTGCTGGGAAAATTATTGATGAGTTAGGGCTTAAGGGAGCCCGAGTTGGAAAGGCAGAAATTTCATCAGCGCATGCTAATTTCATTATCAACCGAGGTGGGGCAACCTCTGCCGATGTGATTGCTCTCGTTCGTAAGGTTCGAGATCGTGTAAGGAAAGATAGATCGATCGAGCTAGAGCCGGAAGTCCTTCTTTATGGAAAGGAATGGAGGAAGGTCTTATGAGTAAGGGTGTGACCATTGCGGTTTTTATGGGAGGTGATTCTGCGGAGAGGGAGGTTTCGCTTGAATCGGGCAAGGCCGCTTTTGAAGCGATTCAGAAGTCTTTTACGGCGAAGAGTTATGACATCAGAGAAAGGACTGTTCCGGAGGATGTCTTAGCGGAGTGTCATGTTGTGTTTTCGACTTTGCATGGTTTGTTTGGAGAAGACGGAGGCATGCAATCGCTTTTGGATGCGAGAGGAATCTCTTACGCAGGATGCGATGCGTTCTCGAGTAAGCTTTGCTTTAACAAGCACTTAACAACAGAGAGAGTGAAATCGTTAGGCATGGCCGTCACCAGAGAGGTTTTAATAGGGAAGGGGATCTCTGTTGATATTCGCTCGGTGGTTGAATATCTGGGTGATGATCTTGTGATGAAGCCCAACTGCCAGGGAAGTAGTGTGGATCTTTATTTCACAAAGAGTGAGGGGGCATTGCAGCAAATACTGTCGAATGTGAATTTAGCGGATGAGTGGTTGATTCAGCAAAGAGTTTCAGGACGTGAATTAACGGTGGGTGTTTTTGATGGAGAAGCTGGTGGGGTTGTTGAAATCCTACCCAAGGGAGGGGCTTATGATTATAAGAGCAAATATACCAAGGGAATGACGGATTACGTGGTGCCGGCTCTATTAGATGAAGGATTAGCTAAGAAGATTCAAGAGAGTGCGGTGTCTGTCTTTCATGCTTGTGATTGCCGGGACTGGGCTCGGATGGACTACATTCTGATGCCGGATGAAACGTTTGTATTTCTTGAGGTGAACACTCTTCCGGGACTTACTGAATTGAGTTTACTTCCAATGAGTGCCCGTGCACTTGGCCTAAGTTTTGAGTCACTTTTAGCTTTTATTTTAAAGCCAGCAATCCAGCGATTTCAAAAATCATAACAATCATTGCCCCTGATGAAAAAAAAGATCGATAGCAAACCCCCTCCTAAGAATACGTCTTGGAGAGATATTCGGCAGTCTGTTAGCTCCAAGAAGATAACGGTTCATGCCTAGAAGCGTTTCTGGTTGTACATTGGAAAAGTATTTGCAGCATCTGCAGGCGTGATTGGAATCGGATTGGGCATAGTGTATGGACTTAGTCATTTTGGTGCTGAGGCAACAAACCCCTCATCATTGCTCGATTCTTCTCCGATCGAAGAAATCATCCTTTTGACTGATGGCGTTCTTCCTGATGAGTGGATCACAGAAAGATTGGAACTTCCTGAAGGAGTTGGGTTGATGAACGTTGATATAGATGGAATGAAAAATCGCTTGGAAGCCGAGGGGCAGGTCAAAAGTGCTGTGATTACGCGTGATTTTTCAGGAGGCAGTTTAGTAGTGAGTTTACATGAGGAGGTTCCTGTTATCCGTTTGATGGCTCGATCTAAGGATGGGAAATCGATGTTAATGGTGGTGGGTAGAGATGGATCTGTCTACAGGGGGCATGGCTACTCTCGCCAGCTTCTGAGAGGCCTTCCTTTTTTGGATGGAGTAAGGTTGGTTCGCAACAAGGATGGATTTAAGCCTATTTCGGGTGTTGCGAAAATTTCCGAATTACTACAACTTACACGAGAAGATGCTCCTCATTTATATCGAACGTGGAAGGTGGTCTCTCTCATTGATTCTCCCCGATTAATTGTGAAGACGAAGGATATTTCAGAGATTGTTTTTGAACCAGGTAATTTTCGTCGTCAGTTAGCGAAATTGGACTATATTCTCGACTACTATCGAAGAGATCCTCGAGAGCGTATGGATCGGATCGATCTATCTTTTCGTGATCAGGTCGCAGTGGAGGTTGAACTGTGATTTTTTTCTGCAGAAATTTAAATAAAACCCCGAAACTACTGAGTAAGAGTGATGCATAAAAGGAGTAAAATAATAGGAGCAATTGAGATTGGAACTGCTAAGGTTACTGTCTTGATTGGTGAAATTACCAATGGCCGGAGCTTGAATATTATTGGAATGGGATCTTCTTCATCGAACGGAATCATCAAGGGTGATGTTGTCGATTTTAAGGCTTCGAGTGATTGCACACACGCTGCTATTTTGGCTGCTGAGGAGCAAGCTGGAGTCAGGATAGAGGGAGTGTATTTGGCGCAGACTGGAGCCCATTTATCGGGTTTCTATAATGAGGCTTCCGTGACGGTTAGTTCTGCAGATAATCGAGTTGATTTTGATGACATCGAAAGAGTGAAGTCGTTGGCAAAAGGGAAACAGGTCTCAGCCGATAGGACTGTCATTCACCACATTCGTCAGCCGTTTCGTCTCGATGGTCGTATTGAGCAAAACCCAGAGTACATGGAGGGGAAGAAACTGGAGGTCGGTTATTGGACGGTGCATGGACAGGCTTCGAAGGTGAGCGATCATATACACATCGTAAATGGGTTTTCGTTACATGTGGATGATATTATTCTTTCTAGTATTGCTTCGGGCGTTATTATGTCCTCACGGGAAGAGCGTAAGCATGGGGTTTTGATTGTTGATATTGGGCGTGGGACGACAGACTACAGTCTTTATTATGATGGGCATTGCCATGTTGCTGGGGTACTTCCGATTGGAGGAGATCATTTTACCAATGATCTGAGCGTTGGGTTGCGCTTGCCGACAAATCAGGCCGAAAACTTAAAAGTGCGTTCCGGCAATGCGATGGTATTGGTTCAAGAT
>JAESUN010000165.1 GCA_016763045.1 Opitutaceae bacterium
AGATACTATGTATTCAGAAGCGACTATGGAACCAGAGATTGTTAGTAGATGGTGGGCTCCTGATCCTGTTATGCAACCGCACCAATCGCCTTATTTATTTGTTGCGAACAATCCAATAATTTATGTTGACCAAAATGGAGAGGACAATGTAATTTATTTGGTTGCTTTACCTTCCAGTAAGACACAATTTACAAAACAAGATTTAAAATCGGTAGCTGCTCAAGCTAACGCTAATTATAGGAATTTAGGATTAGAAACAAGAGTTGTGATTTTTGAATCAAGCCAACCATTTGATCCTGCTCATTTAGACCCTAACGATAGTTATGTTATACTTGGTTCTTCTGCTGGAATTACTTCAACTGTTGCAGGGCAGGGATTTTCAAGTGAAATTCAACAAACGGCAAGGACTCTTGCAGGAGGTAGTGATCCCGAACAAAGTGGAACTACATTTAATAAGTTTGAGCAAGGAATTTTAATAGAATCCAGTAGAGTTTCTGATTTTGGTAGAGAAACTAAAGCCGATAAATTAGGAGCAGCAGCCTTTCTTATAGTACACGGTTCTGGTCATAATGCAGGGATTAACAAACACGTTAACGATTTCGCAAGTCCTTTTAATAATTCAAGTATAATGTTTAATGGAGACTTTATTACTTCAAATAATACTGGTGCATTACCAAGTTTTTTAGACCCTTCAAAAAATTCTTTTTTTACTGAACGTCTTAGTAATGATTCTTATTTTGGAGGAAATGAAGCGAGAGATAATTATAGCTTTAAAGGAATACCTTATAAATTAGGTACTACAAACCCAAAAACAGTTAACCAGACAAGTGGAGGAAGTGGAGTTTTAAAGAATACTAGAAAAGCAACAAAATCGTTTAAGTTAAAAGGAGTACCAAGTTTTTAATAGGTAATAGATGAAAAAAATAAGTATTATAATATTAGCTGTTTCCCTGCTATCTTGTAAAGAGCAGGGAAACAGGGAAGAAGTTATAAATTGTTCAAATACAACAGTAATTGTACACGATGATATTCGGATTAGTTTTTGTTTGCCTGAATATCTAAGCAGATATAGAATAGATACTTTATATGAAGCTCAAACAGAATACAATTATTCATTAATAAGTAATCCTTTAACGGATAATGGATTTATGAAGCCCATAAAATATGAAGACTCATTATATATTAATTTCCGCATTATGGTTGATGGAGATGATAGTAATCGCCATCTATTACCGCAGAAACGAAAATATTTACCATTTCTTATTGAGAAAAAAGAGCCTTATTCTCCAATAAAAATATTGGATTCCTCATATGCAGAAAAAGAAAACGCTTTTGTTTACAATTTGGAATGGATGTGTTTAAAGGAACATGACCAATACGAATATGAAAAAATATACTTTATGAAAAAAGGTAAATATGCCTTTTCTTTTCTTTTTCATGTGAGAAATATCCATCAGGCAGAGAGGAATATCGTGCTGATGCTCTAAAGATTATAAATTCTATTAGGATAGAATAATAAGCCTGAAAGAATTAACCCATATAGTCCAATATCGCCTGTTTCAAGGCAACATCACCTTGACCATCATTTAATTCATTATAAGGGATAGTACAAAAAGGTTGAGACACACTATCTTTTGTATGCTGTACAGAACATTCTTTTACTTCATTTACCGTTCTAATAACCAATTTCTTTATTTCTATCATAACAGATTAATTTTAAAAAATTTCGCCCATTCCTCCTGCTAGTAACACCTGAACAAATCCTTCAACTCCAATGGGTTTAGAAGTTAATCCAACACCAAATGCACCTGGAAAGGCAGTTGTGTGTGGATGACCTAATAAGGGAGTATTGGATGTATTAATATAATCTCCAGGATCTACTTCTTTAGCTGCCTCCATCAACACATTTACAATACCTGCATATTGACATTTTAAGGTTTCTCCTGGAAGAGCAGTACTTACCGAAATCAAGCACAGTATTTCTTCATCACTAAATGAGGCTGCCTTTACTGATAAAGGAGTTCTTCTATCAATAACAACAACATGACCAGGTCCTACTTTAAGCCCTGTATTGTTGACCATATCTATTGTTTGAGCTACCATTTGAGTAATGTTTTTGGGTGAACGATGTATTTTTATCATAATTAAACCTCCTGATTTGATTTAGAATATTGAACTCTAAGCGTGTGGCTTTTTCCGATCTCAATACCTATTGCTTTAAAATTCTCCAAACTGTTTCTTCCTGTCACCTCTATGTCATCAATGTTTCCAACTCCTAAACCTGAAACATTAGTTGGTTCAGCTCCATTATCCTTAATCCTTATTACAGTTTCATTATTATTGGTAGTTTCATCTGCTGACACCGTAATAAATGCAGAGATAGCTCCATCGGGTAAAGTCAAGCTTTTCGATTGAGTGTGATCTACTATTATTTCTTCATAACCATTCTCTGTCTCATCTATCGAATCACTTCCTTTCTCTCCTGAAGAAACTAAAATCAATTCTTCTAAATAATCATTGGTTTCAGCAACATTTCCGTGAGGGTATGGATTCTTCTTTTGTTTTAGTTCCATTGTTTAACTTATTTATGTAAATGGGTTTATGGGTGGTCTTGAACCTTTTGGATAACCCCAAGCTACATATTGTGGTTTGGAACTATCACTATCAAGATGAACGAACGTTTTTCCAATTCCAATTCGTTTAAAACCTACTTCTTTTGCTGCTTTTACTATTTTATTTCTTATTGCTTTGGTGCGTGTTTTAATATCTGCTGCTTTGCATGTCGGCATTTGATGAGCTGAACTGCGAACCCCTCCAACTCTTTTATTGTGTCGAGGACTTCTCGCTCCTGAATTAATCATTTTGAATATAGGCAGCTTCGTTATCTTTTCTATTTTCTGAAGCTTTTTGATAAAATCCTTATCCATACACTTCCCTGAACCTGGAATGTCAGGACTATCGAACACACTCAAGTCAACTTTATTCTTTGAACGTTTACGAATTATCACGATTGTTCCAACAACAGCCACCAATGCAAGTCCTACCCCTGCACCCCATACCATGTATTTTTTCGTTTCCTTGTTCATTATTTATGCTTGTTCCTTTTCCTTACAGTTACACTTTCTCTTTTGGTACATTGTATAAAGATTAGCACTTGTAAGAGCAATGTTGAGTACCAAGAAAGTAGCAAACAAACAATTCAATAATTTATTTTTTTTATCCTCTGTGGCCATAGTTCATTTTTATAAGAGTTCTAATTTGTCTGTAAGTTCTTTGTTGCGTTTTTCTAACCTGTCTACGTGCTTTTCTAATTCACCAATTCGTATTCTTTGTTTAGTAATCGTTAATCTCATTTCTGTATTATTACCCTCCAGATCATCCACTCGTTTTTCTAATTTTTGCGACCATACTACCCAATTTTCTACAATTTGACTATTCGCCTGTGCGTACAAATTGCTTGTCTCCGCTTTTTTGAGCTTCTTGTCAGTGCGTATTCTCACAAGGATTTCTGCGAGCTTCCAAAAGCCAGTCGCTCCAAAAATGATTGCTATAAGTTTTAAAATGTCCATTGGTTTAAATGCTGTTATTTATTCTTTTTTTTATGGTTGACTATTCCGTAAATGATTAATCCTGTTCCAAGTGCTAGAATTGTTACTGGTATTATCACTTTCCAAGGATTCTTTTTATTAAGTCCTTTGGTTTTAATAATTTGAGCTATATCATCCATTACGCCTTTAACCTTACTTGCGTAACTGGGTGCAGTAGCGTACCCTGCTTTTGCTACTTCATCGGCAAAAAGGTAAGGATCGTCTTTATTTCTCATAGCCTGTTTGTAACGAGAGGCTTTAGAAAGTAATCCTGACCAATCAACAAAGGAATGGAAGGGAGTAGGGTAAGCTCGAAAATATGCCTTAACCTTATACTTCCATTTCCCTGAAGAAGTCCTTTTTGGATAGCCTGAGAAAATGAAAGGAAATGTTAAACTCGATTTCTTTGAATATTCTGTTGTAGTGATTAATTGCTTATCTCCATCCCATCCCCCATAATCTCGTCCAGAGCCTTGTTTCATTCCAAAAAGCATATTCCCAGGGGAATGTTTTCCCCAACCAGATTCCAAGGCACTTTGAGCTAATGCAAAAAGAGCCGGAACACCAGTTTTGCGTTCTGCTTTTTTGGCGTGTTTGTAATATTTCTGAACAAAACTCTCTTTCACCATAATTAAACGATATGTCTTATTATAAAACTATGTCGGTTCAATTGTCCCAAACCTGATGTAACGTTCTGATGTGTAATCCTGATTAATTGAGAAGTTGTATCCATCGCTAAAGCTGCTGTTTGAATAGTTTCAACAAAAGGTGTTACTCCTGAGTGAACTATGCTCGCCTCTCCCTTAAATATGTTGGTATTAAATCTTCCTCCGATAATTCTAATCGACCAGTCTCCTATTACATTGGTTGTGTAAGAAAATATTACTTCATTTCCAATATAAACTCGTATCGTTTTATTCTCTCCACCTCCTTGAATATTTCCACCAATACTAATTTCAAGAGAACCAGTACCCGATAATGTTCCTGCTGGCATAGTATAGGTATCTCCCAAATCAACTTCCTCTGTTCCTAAACTTCCTCCCCAAGTTCCATAATTGGTAAATAACCGTTTATTGATATTTCGCCACGATCTTACACCAGCTATAGTAGATTGTAATATCTGTCCATCTACAGTTGGATTGCCAAATGTATTTTCCTTTGTGGCTAAATCAATAGCTAGTTTTACGGCTAATTTTAACGGTGTTACTATACGACTGTCATCACCTCCAGTATTCACTTCTGCTTGTGTGGCGATTTCTGCAAGACCTGTGAGTACTTCAGTTGCATTTCGACCATCTAACAGACTTTTCAGTTTTAAAGCGGTAACAATACGTAAATCATCAACTCCTGCAGTTACTTCTGCTAATGTTGCAATTTCAGCAATACCCGCAATAACTTCAGTAGCTTGCACTAAATTAGATTGAATAATTCCCCAATCACCTCCAACGG
>JAESUN010000166.1 GCA_016763045.1 Opitutaceae bacterium
ACGATAGAATCAACCTGATCATCATGACGGGAGCCTGGAAAGGAACACAGCTCAGTTTCAAGCTCTGATAGCCATGGAGCTTGATGAGGAAACAATACGCGACCACCTTCAAGTTTGGCCGATTGAACTGAGGCACGAGCTTCCTTAGAGCTGACAGGCGTTATGGCAACAGTATTAATTCCTGCTTCTTTGGGTTCTTCGATAAGCCCAGTACCAACTCCAGTGTCTTCAATAAGAACCATCCGGGGGTTATATTCTCTGTATAGGCGTATGGCCTGTGCTTTGAGTTGAGGGTAATCGAGTTTCATGCGGCAAACATCGATCAAATAGTGCTTGCCTTGGCTAATCATCCAGGTTGTGCACACTGACCAGTCGTTGGCAGGGCCGGTTTTTGAAGCCGTATCCCAGCTTTGAATGATTTCATGATCAGCCTCGTATGGAGGGGTATCATAACGCATGTTCCAGTCGCGCTTGAACATGGCACCGCCTGGTGGAACAGGGTTTTGTTGGTATTGTGCTTCGAAAGCATCCGAGCCAAGGTCACGGCGTAGCTGATCCAATACACGTTCAGGTTCATGCTCTGGATGAAGAATTCCACCAGGTGAGCGGACATAGAACCGGTTATTTGCAATCTGAATTCTTTGCTCGTCAGTAGCAATCGCGGGTAGATTTAAAACAACCCAGTCATCAGGTGCCTGCTCAAGCACATGGCCCACGAGATCATGGGCATGCAAGCGCTGGGTGACAATGACAATGGCACCATCTTTTTTATCATTTAGCCTGGATAAAAGTATTGATCCAGACCACTCATTCACACGGTCACGTTTTATTTCTGACATCGCATCACTGGGCTTGAGCGGATCATCAATAATGATGATGTCTGCCCCTCGGCCAGTAAGGCTTCCATCAATGGATGTAGCTAGACGAGAACCGCGAGCAGTCAAGACGACCTCACGCTCAGTATCTTTTCGTGGATCAATCCTGCATTCGGGGAATATAGACCGGAACCAGGGACTTGAGATGATGGCCCGATAATCATTCTGGAATTTTACAGAAAGGTCCTGACCGTAGCTCACTGAGATAATATGTTTGCTAGGATTATTGCCATGAACAAATGCAGGAAAGGCGGTTGAGGCCGAGATTGATTTTAGGCTTCTCGGAGGCATGGTGATTATCAAACGCCTGATCTTTCCGGTGCGCACTTGCTCCAGATGCCAGGCAATGGCATGAATATGCCAGTTATCAACAAAGACTGTATCTGGATTTAGTGTTTTGAAGCTCATATGGATAAAGCTTGCCAGATTTGAACGCAGCAGGGCTATTGCGACCGTTGTGTTGGCGATTGTAGAATCCGGCGGTTGAGAAATATTATTGCTCATGATTCTTCCTCCGGCGTCTTTTTTGATAAAGGATTTTCCTGTTGAGTGGATCCAGTACTTTCATTTGGGGGAACCGGGGTTTCGAAATTATCCGTTACACCTTCTTCCTGCCCCATCAATCGATGCTTAAGAAAGGTATCGATAATTTCATTGGCGTCGTTACCCAATAAAGATGCATCAATAAGATCAATTTTCGTATCTTGATGGCTATTCTGTATTTCCATCAGAAACTTTGCTGATCTGATATCGCCTTTGGCCGCATTATTGGCAATCGAGGTGAGCATGATATCTTGCTTTGTTCTGCGGCAGCGTTTGCCATTTTCTGTAACAGTTACCTTTTTATTTAAGGCCTTCGCGATCTGGTCAGCTACGCTCAGGGGCGCTTTTTTGCGCCCACTGGGATTGCCACTTTTGCCAGATCTAAAGCGCGTAGCTTTCGGCGGCTTGCAGTATCCGACTTTCTCGGATTTTTCGTTACTGGTTTCATGGTCTTGTTTTGAATCTTTGGTCATCGTGAGCCTCCATGGTGCTTACCTGCTGTATCGGCCGTTTCTTTGGAGGTCGGCTGTGAACTCAGAGGATTTGGATGAGAGTTACGCAAGACATCTACTTCATCAAAGGTAAGCCCAATGAGTGGTTCGGCAAAACTGGTATCAGTGCTGTTTTCTGATTGAGGTTGGTTGGCAGCCACACCTGACAATCCAGCAGTTTCAAGCAAGACGGCATCTTTGCCGGTGAATTCCTGCCATCTGCGAATGGCCACATCGACGTAGTTGGGTTCATATTCAATGCCGTAACACCGGCGACCTACCTTTTCTGCAGCCAGAATGGTTGTGCCGGACCCAAGAAAAGGATCAAATACAATTGCTCCTCTTTTTGACGCGTCTTTGATTGCTTCTGCAATCATGGTGACGGGTTTTACAGTTGGGTGAGCCGTCAGATCGTCATTTTTGCCAACTTTGAACGTGTTGACGCCGGGATAGGTCCAGACATTGCTGCGGTTTCTGCCGTGCTTGCCAAGTTCAATGTTATTGATGGAAGAAGCGCCTGGTTTATGAAACACGACGATCAGTTCATGGGCTGATCGATAAAATGAGCCTTGCCCGGGTGTGGTCTTGTTCCATACACAGATATTCTTCAAAACAAGGCCGATGTCTCTTCCTGCCTGAAGCAGTTCTTCTACATGGCGCCAATCCATGAAGACATAGAGGAGGGCGCCATCCCCACTGATCACCATCATTTGAGTGAGAGATTGATTGAGGAATTCACAAAACTCCGACCGGCTCATTTCTCCAGAAGCAAAGGCAAACTCTTTGTGTTGGGTTTTACCTCGCCCACCTACATGGCCCTTGATGCGAACATTATATGGCGGGTCGGTTATGACCAACTCCGCTCGGTCGGACCCAAATAGGTTAGAAATTCCAATTGCATCTCGGGCATCACCACACAACAGCCGATGACTGCCCAGCTGCCAAAGGTCCCCTCGGATCGTAACATCTTCACAATTATCTGGATCAGCCAGTTCATCGGCTGGATCCTTTGAACGGGCTTCGTGATCAAGAACCAGCTCATCAACTTCTCCCATTGAAAAGCCGGTGATTTCTACATCGAGATCGAGTTCAAGGTCGGGCAACAGGACGGCAAGATCATCAAGTTCGATTGCCAGCATTTCTCTATCCCAACCAGCATTAAGCGCAAGTTTGTTATCGGCGAGAACATATGCACGTTTTTCTGCTGTACTCAGGTGTTCAACTCGCACGACCGGGACTTCAGCCAGCTCCAATAACTTTGAAGCTTCCAATCTGCCGTGACCTGCCAGCACCATGCCGGTTTCATCAATCAGGATGGGATTGAGAAAACCGAACTTCCCAATGCTGGCGGCTATTTGCTTCAACTGCCGTTTGGAATGAGTTCTGGCGTTTCGAGGATTTGAGTGAAGTTCTTCAGGCGAAAGTAGTTTGATATGGCCACTGAGATATTTATTTCCTGGAAGATTTTGGTCGATATTTTCAGATAGTGGGGTGGCATCACCATTTTGAATACTCAATGTGTAACTCCAATTTTTTTCGGAACCATTCCAAATAAGAAGTCAGGCCTTTGGTGGCCAGAATTACACATAACTTAGCAATGGAAGTGATCGACGTAAGGAGACGAAACTTAATTAAGTTTTGTCCGTTTCGTACTCCTTTTGAGTGATGTGCTTTAAAGCGCGTTCAAAATTATCGTCAATATTCTCGGCTTCAAAACCACTTTTCCATGCGGCTATTAGAAAATTACCGAAGGGTGAGGTCATTTTTCTAGGAGGAGGCTGACCAGTCAATTTCAACCATAATTCTCCAATATGCCGCGCAAAGGTTTCTTTCTGAAGATTGGTAGGGCGACCTTTCCCTATTGATCTCAAAGCTTTAATGTCTTCGTTGCAGAATTGGATCACCTGCTGAAGAATTAATGTAGTTTCGTCAAGGGATTCTTTAAGATTTTGCAGAATGGCAAAACGTTGTGGCCGTCGATTTGGTAATGGGTTTTCTTTAAACAAGAAATTGGTTTTATGTGTAAAATAGTCATGGTTTAAAACCGCGACGGCATCGTTTGCTGACTCGAGTTTTTGTTTAAAAAATTCAATTTCCTGCTTTTGCCCAGCACGGTTTTCTCCAATTATCAGTCCAGCTTTGGTAAACGCTGTTTCTAGGTGAAAATAAACGTCAAAGTGTAAATTGGCTTGCTTTGGCCCTCCAGGTTTTATCATGGGTTGATAAATCAGCTTCGGAGCGCGTGTTCGGGCCTGTAAATCTTGAAGTGCAGAATCAACAGGTAGAGGGGAATAGGGGAAAAAATCGACAGCATCATTCTGATTAATCTCATTTTCCAGAGAGATTGAGCGTTCCAAAATACGTTTTGCCGCATTCATTAGATCAGGCCCGGTGATAGGCTTCTTTTTATAATGATTCATAATTTAACGTATGATTCATTGAGTTGGAAAGGCAACCAAAGAGACCAGATTCTAACTGGCAACATACCAGTTGGGCAAATTTTCAATGCATAACGATGTAAGAGAGGTTCATTTTCCTTACTGGATAAAAATTATTCCCTGCAATACTGCATAGGGAATATTCACTCTAAGCCTTTGTTTTATTGTGTTAATATCTAGTAAAATATTGCCTAAAGGGTTCAATTTTGCGGAATTTCCCTGTTAATTCCCTGATAGCAGGGAATTTTGCGTAGAGACGGGTTCGCATGAGACTGCGTCCACCGCCAATTTTTTTGTGTCCAGCCCGTGCCCGGTCTGTGTCCGGTCTGTGTCCCGTCTGGGGACATAATCAGCCAATTGCACTCAATGCATATATTCTTGCAAGAGGTTTGACTCTTTGGGTGATTGGGTTAAAGCTTGGGCTTCTCATAAACTTGAGCGATTGAACATGGATCTTGAGCCTGACTCCCAAAAACATGACTGGTCCAGTGACGTATATCAGGTCTTGAAAGATCATAATGTGCAATTGAATTGCACGGTACCTGATGCAGGCCTCACGCAAATTTTGGAAAAGTGTCACGCTGATAGCCATATGAGCGTATTGACCTTAACC
>JAESUN010000167.1 GCA_016763045.1 Opitutaceae bacterium
AAATTTCTGTTTGCAGGTGGCTAAATTGCTTAACAATCGCTTTCGCTTGTCCTGTGGAGCCTGAGGTAAAAAAAGTAATTTCAGCATCAGCCTTGATATCCAGACAAAACGAAGGCTGTGAAGGCCAATGACTTTGTGTGATTAAATCAGGATCAATAGCTGCGCAACCAATACTAGCTTGCACCTGCGCCTTTATTTCACGAATATGTTCTGGCTGGGCGTTTTGTGGCAAAAAAATGGATTTCCCTGCGGCTAACAACGCGTAAAACATGGCTGAAAACAAAAAGCTATCGGGCTCAAACAATAACCACGTTTTAGCAGTCGATTTCTTTAATTTATGCTGATAACCCACCACTATAGCGAACCACTCGGCACTATTATGTTGCCCATCGAAAAATTTTATCGTTTGGGGATCAAGAGGGTAGGTCTTTGAGTCCATTGGCATTTAATGTCTTAGGCTTGTGTTGTGACGTTAATAACGTCACACAAAAATTGAATAACGATCGCACTCCATAGTCTGGGATGGAGGGATCAATTGTTTATGACTGTATCCAGCGCGTCTAACAAGTCATCGACTGTTTTAACTTGTTTAAAATTACTCGGTTCAATCGAACGCCCCGTTTCCGCTCTTAAACGCACCACAAGATCGACAACATCAATACTATCAATATCGAGATCTTCATATATGTTGGCATCAGGCACTATATCGGTCTCGTTAATTTCAAATTCATTAACTAATATAGTTTTCACCATTGATAAAATTTGTTCTTTATCCATCTTTTTAAAACCCTATTTACTGACTAAGTTGAATATATTCACTCAAAGTCTTCACTGAATAAAAATATTTTTTGCTATCTTCTGTATTTCCATCAAGTTTAATATTGTAGGCATTTTTAATAGCAACCCCCAACTCTAAAGCATCAATAGAATCGAGTCCTAATCCATCTACAAAGAGAGGAGCATCATCTTCAATATCATCGACAGTAATGTCTTCCAAATCCAAGGCTTCGATAATTAACAGCTTAATTTCATGGTTCAGATTGCTCATCTGTTTTCCTTTTTATAATATTTCATTATTTTACTCACCAGTGGCTGACTTCAATCCTTTGCTTCGATTAGTCTTGATTCCAGAACAGCGGGAAATGAAAGGCTTTTGGGATGTTCCGATTGTTAGCCGAACATCCGAACTCTATTTAATTGATGCCTAATAATATCATTCTGAGGTTTATTCGCAACATCTACCAGACCTCTAATAAAAAGAATAAAGGCCAGATACATGTTTAAGTATTTCTGCAAAGTTGCCACGTTTGTTGATTAATTTTAGCCTGTAACTGGCTCTCATCACTCAATATAAAACCCATGAAATCTAAAGCTTGGCACTCACTATTGACGAAACCTGTCATCTCATGATGAGAAAGACTATAAGTATTTCCCGTATCTTCTGCCGCCTCAATCAGTAGGCCAATACCTATAGCAGTGTCATCACAGACATAAGAACGATAACAATCAGGAACATGTAAGTCACAATAGACATACAATATCTGTGATAAGTGATTAGCATGTAGTTTTGCAACACAATCTAACAAGCCCTGCATAAAACTGCTTTGCCCCCCAGCAATAGCCGATAACGGCGCTCGGTTACCAGCAAATATACTGAATAAGCCTGCCGCGGCATTGTGCACCGATAAACCAAATTGGGTGGGCGATAAGTCTTTTCCTTGGGCAATGCTTTCAATCAGGAGAGTAGTGCGGTGTAAATCGCCATGTCTGGAGGAAAATACACAAGGTATATCTGCCTGATGATCGCCACTGGCTTCTAACGCACAATGTAGGGCAATTTTTGCAAAAGGGCTTAAGCGGCGACGCTGCATCGCTGGGATGTTCGTTAGTTTTGGCAAGCTCAACTCTTCAGCTAAAGGCCGCTCACCACGCTGCCATAATTGCCAATCTTGTTCAGACTCAAGTCCTGGAGCCCATGCCACGCACTTGCCAATATTGAAACTCAAGGCCATAGTTGTTCCCAATAAATATAAAAGAGTCTACTAAAGCCAGACTTAAGGTTCAACAAAGGGATAAGGCAACTCATGTGCTTGAATGGGCATTACCCCTGCAATATCAGTCATCACACAATAGCTATAAGTACCTTTTGCCAAATTTCCACTCTGAGAATAGTAACCTGATACTTGGGCATAATCATGCAACAAACAAGCACTCAACTGTTCTTTATGCACTCGCTCAATCGCGCACTGCGTGACCTTAAGAAATGCTTCTTTTGCGGTCCACAGACGATAGAACATCCTTTGTTGGTCGGCAAAACTTGAAATCAACCTTTGTTCCTCGTCAGTGCTGAACATCTTAAGTAATTCGGTGTAGTTTCGAGGTTTGTGTTGTTCAATATCAATTCCAATTGCACAGGAGAAACCCGCTATGGCCACCGCAATATAATGACCACTGTGGCTGATTGATACTGGATAAATCAGCTCACTGCCTACCACTTGCCAATGAGTATAGCCAAGGAGTTGATAATCATGTGACACTTCCAAACCAAATTGTTGATCTAACACATGTTTGATTAGCCATCTGGCCATGGCGAACTGACGCTGACGAGTTTTATTTTTAAAACCACGGTAGCGTAATTGGTCGGATTTATTTAGCAAGGCAAACAATCTTGCCTCTGCGACTGGGAATCGACGCATATCGCAGTAATAAAGATGAATATTTTCATTCGCTAAGCGCATTATCATTTATTCTCTGGATGACCTACGAAACGGCTGTCTTATCATTTGCCAGAATCATGTTAAACTTGGCTTATTCTTAGCTATCTTGAAGTTATATGCCTTACCCCCACTTACTGTCCACTCTCAACTTGGGGTTCACCACAATAAGCAATCGGGTCATTATGGGCTCTATGCATACCAACCTTGAAGAACAAGTTGATGGTTTTATACGTCTGGCCGCATTTTATGCAGAACGAGCGGCTGGTGGTGTAGGTTTGATAATTACCGGTGGTGTGGCTCCCAATGAATCAGGTATTTTAGCACCCAACCGAGTGATCCTAAGTCGCCAGCAACATGTAGCCGATCATCAGCTTATTACCCAAGCAGTGCATCAATATTCCACAAAAATATGCATGCAGATCTTACATGCTGGTCGCTATGGTTACCACAGCCAAATTGTCGCTCCTAGGGCTATTCAGGCACCAATAGTGCCTTTTATTCCTCATGCGCTAAGTGAAAGCGAGATAGAACAGCAAATCGAAGACTTTGTAGTGTGTGCAGGTTTAGCCTTTGAAGCCGGATACGACGGCATTGAAATCATGGGTTCGGAAGGTTATTTAATCAATCAATTTATTTGTAGTCACACCAACAAACGCCATGACCAATGGGGCGGTAGCTTCATCAATAGAGCGCGCTTTGCGGTCGAAATAGTGCGCCGAATAAGGCAACGTTTTGGCAAAAATCACATACTGATTTTTCGCCTTTCAATTTTAGATTTAGTGGAAAATGGCAGTGATTTTGAGGACGTCATTCAACTGGCTTTAATCTTAGAGCAAGCTGGGGTGAATATCATAAATGGTGGCATAGGTTGGCATGAAACACGCGTGCCGACTATTGCCGGCGTAGTGCCTAGAGCCGCGTTTAGTCGTATTACG
>JAESUN010000002.1 GCA_016763045.1 Opitutaceae bacterium
AATGGGGAATGATTTTTTTCTTGATAACCTTTATTCACCCGATACATCTCTTATGGAAACTTTTGCACAATTTCGCGGAGAAGACATTAATGGTGCCACTTCGGCCCTAAGAGCGCAATTACAGCATTGGAGTCTGCTCGATAACCCGGATTATTACAATTATGATGTGCCGATGTTCATATTTCAGGGGGAGCACGACTGGCAAACGCCTACCACACTCGTGAAAACATGGTTCGCAAAAGTCGCCGCCCCACACAAAGAATATGTAGCATTCGAACATTCAGCACACGCCATTATTACGGAAGAACCAGGCAAATACCTCTATACGCTGGTGAGCCGTGTGCGTCCTTTTGCCCTTAAGGAAACCAAATGAAAATCTCTATGAACGGGTAATCCCTCTGTTACCCGCTTTCAATGAATAAGAAGAGATGCAGGAGCATCATGATTGGAAAAATATAATGATAGATTTTCCTCTAATTCACGCAGACTGGACTTTTGCCCTCTGGGCAGCCTTGATGTTTTTAGCAGCCTTGGGCTTTTGGGCGGATAAAACCAGGCTTGGCAGTAATATCTCAGGCGCTGCGATTATCCTTGCAACGGCTATGGCTTTGTCCAATTTTGGTGTGTTGCCAAAGGAAGCAGAGACCTACAATGTGATCTGGTCTTACCTCGTCCCACTCGCCATCCCTCTTCTTCTCCTGAAGGCAGACCTTCGGCGGGTGATCTCTGAGACGAAAGGTATGCTTGCCGCTTTCTTTCTTGGGGCGATCGGAACGACCTTAGGAGCCCTAATCGGATATTATTTACTGCCACTGGGAGAGCAGGCACCGAAACTCGCGGGTGTGTTCAGTGCCACTTATATCGGAGGCAGTATGAATATGGCGGCTGTCACCCAAGCCGTTGAGCTTGATCCGTCCATTGCGGCGGCCAGTGTGGCCGCAGATAACGTTGTTGGTGTGATGTATCTGGCTTTTCTGGCACTGGTGCCATCCCTTGCCTTTGCCCAAAGGTGGTTTGAAAAATCAAAGCCCTCCGTTAGCAATACAGAGAAGGACAGTCCGTCTGATCTGCGGGAAGAACATGTGGTTGCCATAGACCTAAAGTCCATGGGGCTGGCTTTGGGGTTATCCTTCGCTATTTGTGCGGTTGGCAAGTATTTAGCCGATATGTTTAATGTGGGGGGATACAGCATTATGTTTATCACGGCCATTACTATTCTTTTGGCTAATATCTTTCCAAAGCAACTTAAGCGGCTAAAGGGTGATTATGAAGTTGGGCTCTTCTTCATGTATCTGTTCTTTGCCGCCATAGGCATTAGCGCTGATCTGGTAGCTATGTTGGATAAGGCGGTGATTATCGCCGTTTATGCAGCGATTATTGTCGTTTGTCATGCGGTTGTTATTTTTGGGGCAAGCCGCTTCTTTAAGCTTGATTTGATGGAAGTTGTTATTGCGTCCAACGCTTGTGCTTCTGGTCCGGCCAGTGCTGCTGCTCTTGCTGCTGGTAAGGGGCGCCGTGACCTCGTGGCACCAGCAGTTTTACTTGGTGTGTTTGGCTATGCCGTCGCCAACTTTGTTGGTGTTGGCCTCAGTGGTTGGCTCGGACAATAATATAAAAAACTATAAATACGATCAGGAGGATCTATTTGAAACATCACATTAAGAATACCATCATTGCCGCGTCATTACTGGCGTTACCGACACAGGCTTTGCTGCCACAGTATTTAGGCACCAAAGCATATGCCAATGAGCGATCTATCACAACAAAACGTCCCGGTTTGAGCACAGCAGAGATTGATCAGCTCGTGGCAAAGGTTATGGACGCGTTTCAAGTTCCTGGTATGGCGGTTGGTATCATCAAGGACGGGAAAGTCATCCATGCCAAAGGCTATGGGATCAGAGAAGTGGGCAAGAAAGGCAAAGTCGATGAGAAGACACTCTTCTCTATCGCTTCCACAGGTAAATCCTTCACTGCAGGGGCTCTGGCTCTTCTGGTCGATGACGGCAAAATCAAATGGGATGACAAAGTTATTGATTATATTTCCGCGTTTCAAATGAATGACCCTTGGGTGACCCGTGAGTTCACCATCAAAGACCTTCTCATTCATAACAGTGGACTAGGCCTTGGGGCAGGAGATCTGATGTTTTGGCCAACCTCAGGTTTTTCAAGAGAAGAGATCATTCGTAATCTCAAACACCTTAAACCAGTCAGCAGTTTCAGGACAAAATATGCTTATGACAATCTACTCTATATTGTGGCAGGGGAAGTGATAGCTGTCGTATCCGGCGAGTCTTATGAGGATTTTGTCGACAGGCGTATATTAAAACCTTTGGGTATGAAGCATTGTGCGGCCAATCGCAGTCGCCTTAAAAAGGTTGGAAATATCGCAGAACCCCATCAGGTGATGGGCGGCAAGCTCACCAAAGTATCCAGATTGGAAGCCGTGCATGAGAGATCCATCACAGCAGCGGCAGGCGGTATCCAATGTAGCGTACAAAGTATCCTTAAATGGCATCAGATGCATCTGAATAAAGGTAAATTTCCAAACGGAGATATTCTTTTTTCAGAAATGCAACACGCCGAGATCATGACGCCGCAAACTATCACGCCTGTTACAGAAACAAAAAAAGACTGGTTCGGAACAAGCTTCTCTGCCTATGGTCTTGGGTGGTTTCTGGAGGATATTTACGGCGTTAAGCTGGTGCAGCATTCAGGTGGCTTGCAAGGGATGACCAGTTTGAATGCCATGATCCCAGAACTTGGTTTAGGGGTCGCTATTTATACTAATCAACAGGCTGGTTATGATCGGCCTGCAATCATGTATTCAATACTAGACTCTTATCTGACGGATGGCAAAAGGGATTGGATACCCAAACTTCTTGAGGTAAAGAAGAAACGTATAGCTGATGCGGCAAAGATGGGCCGGGACCTGACCATAGAACCTTACACGCCCACGGGCAGTATTGAGCGTTATATAGGCACCTATAAAGATCCATGGTTCGGAACTGTGGATATTACGAAGACCAAAGGTGGGCTTTACTTCAGCTCTGCCAGGTCAGCCCGTCTGAAGGGCAGGATGGTGCCATTTAAGTCAGACCTCTTTATCGTCCAGTGGGATGACAGAACCCTTGATGCAGATGCCTATGTCAAGTTCACCACAGGCTATGACGGCAATCCCGAAGGTATCATCATGAAAGCCGTCTCTCCACTCACCGACTTTAGTTTTGATTTCCATGATCTGAATTTTGAGCGCGTCAGTGAAAAAAAGAACAGTGAATAGCGAGAAAAGAATATGAATCAAATGCAGAGCCCGCCGGGGGCGAAAACCCTTATAAATGGGAGGGAATATGATTATTTTTCTGGTTGTGGGGTAATCCCCCCATTAATTAGTAGTGATGGATTCAATGTGATAAACTGATCGCACTGGTAAATTCCACCAAATACATCAGGTACCGTGATCTATGGGATATTGCCTGGCTCGCAAATACAAAAAATGTGACCTATGATCAGAAGCTTGCCCCTCTTATCACCTGTAAAATCACTGATTATCATATTGAAGATTATGGCTTATCCAACACAATAATGATATTGATAACGCTATTGATCGCTTAAAAAGCGAGCAACATGCCGATCTTAAAATGCGGGAAACCATTGCTCAAAAGAAGCTTAAACCCACGCCAATTGATTTTGAGGCTTTCAAAGTTCCGCGCCGTGATGAAATGCCGCTTTCTGATCTGGATGTTATTCTTGCAGCCGTGAAATCTCCTGATGCTGCCAAAGTGCTTGCCCAACTTCAAAGCGCATATGAGATTGCAATCATGAATATTGAAGAAGCCTATACGGCGTTTCAGATCAACACCCCACAATTCAATAATGATTAGAAAGGATCATCTCATGAGAAATCGTGCCCGACCCAGAGTAAACAGATCACGCCGTCACCGCCATGCTAATAAAGCCAAGCTGCGACAACAGCCCGATATGCTCACCTTTCTAATGATCCATTAATGAAGGCTACTGCATTGATAGGAGACCAAATAGAAGAAGTTATTGAAAATTAGCACTTAATCAAAACATATATAATAACATATCATTTATTTTTTAGATATATTAACACATATCATATATTTGACTCTTTTAAATTAAAGTGATATATTTTAGTAGATCAAATATATTTTTGATGCATTAGGGACTATCATGAATGAATCAATAGCACATATAGCACAACAAATAAAAGAGGCAAGAGAAGCCAAAGGCCTAAGCCAACGCGCTCTTAGTAAAAAAGTTGGTATTCCGCAAAGCCATATTTCAAAAATTGAGAATGGAACAGTAAACCTACAGCTATCCAGTCTCATCGAACTCGCACGTGTGCTAGAGTTAGAACTAATGCTTGTGCCTAAGAAAGCACAAAAGGCCGCTGGTGTTATTGTAAATGATACGAAGCGCACTAACCGTATTTCGACGGCATACAAAACAGCTGCACAGATAGAACAGGCATGTCAATCTGGTTCCAGCAATCAAATACTCAGCACCATAAAAGATCTAGAGAAGTTCATAAAACAGATTAACAATGATGGCGCCGCACAGAAAATAATTGCCGATGCCCTTAACCTCAATTCATTTGCCCACAACATGCAAGAAAACTCTGTGATCAAAAAACAATTACAAACATTGATTAATTTTAGAAATCAGTTTGTCCACTCACCCATGACAAACAATCTGGCAAAATATCAGCTAGATGATGAGGATTAGAGATGGCCGCTATTACAAATCTAAATGTCTTCTTAGGCTCGCAGCATATTGGAACGATTACTCTGCTGCCCAGTGATAAAAGCATATTCTCTTTTACCGAGGAGTATATAGCCGATAGTAACCGCCTCACACTTAGCCAATCATACAAAGACCTTTATGGCGGGATCACCACTGATCGAGACGTTATTCAAACACGCCTAGAGCCTTTCTTCTCCAATTTGCTGCCGGAAGGTCATCTGCGGGAATATTTATCAGCCCGTGCTGGCGTAAAAGATGTCCGGGAATTTTATCTAATGTGGATTCTTGGGCAAGACTTACCAGGGGATGTGACCATCCTCCCTGCAGATGGTGAAGATTGGCCACCTATCGCAAACAAAAGTTTAAGTAAGAAAGAAATTGAGGCCCATCATCGTCAAATAATGCGCTTCTCTCTGGCCGGCGTTCAGCTTAAATTTTCAGCTCTCGAGAAATCACAAGGTGGATTAACAATCCCTGCCAAAGGTACGGGCGGTTCATGGATCGTAAAACTCCCTTCTGTAAAGTGGCATGGCGTACCTGAAAATGAATACTCCATGATGGAGTTTGCACGCCGCATGGGGATGGATGTACCAGAAGTGAAACTGATCAGCATCGATGACATCGGCGGTATGCCACAAGGTATAGGTGATATGAGCGGTGACGCGCTTGCCGTAAAACGGTTTGACCGCACCGAGGATGGTGGCCACATTCACATAGAAGATTTTGCGCAAGTATTCGGGCTTTACCCTGAACGCAAGTATAAGCGTGGCAACTACCGTAATATTGCCGAAGTTATTTGGGGAGAAATTGATACAGAAGCCCTTATAGAGTATGTAAAACGGCTCGTATTCAATGCCTTAATCGGAAATAGTGACATGCATATGAAAAACTGGTCGTTAATTTACCCTGACGGTCGCAATGCAGCTCTGGCACCTGCGTATGACTTTTTATCAACAATTCCCTATATAAATGACACTGACATGGCGCTTAATTTATATCGAGGCGGCCCTCGCCGCTTTGACGAATTAACGCTTGATAGTTTCATCAGTTTCGCAGCCAAAGCAAAACTTCCAGAAACCATTGTCATAAATACAGTGAAAGAAACAATAAATCAGTTTCATGATTTATGGACTGATGTTCAAAACGACTTGCCTATAGAAAGCCGCGTAGCACAGGCCGTTGAAGAGCATCTAAAAACCATACCGATGGCACAATAAAATCAATTCTCTAAAACAGCTTTTACCTGTTTATAAATTTCCACCACATTTTTTTTCTTTAATCCAACAGTGTCACCAAGCATGAGTAAATCGTCTGGGGTAATATTTTTACCTTTCCCCATAACCATTGTACTTTGCTCACCACCTACGCCTGATGAATATGTCAGGTCATAAACGGGGGAAACCCGCCATGCCCCTTGATCATCCATTAAAAAGGAAAAATTCTTGCTGTGATCATCTTGATTATGGGACAGCACATTAAAGACCGCCAAACGAAACATTTTCTCCACTTCACGCAAATCTTTTGTCAGCATTTGTGTGGCACGTAAGAGATCAAGATAGTCCATGGATGGGATTCTAAAATCTGCATTTAACAAACCACAAGCTGTATGCATATGAACCCGTTCCCCATTTCCACGGTCAAAGCGCTTTACGCCAAAATACCCCGCGCCTTTTTTCGCAGGAAATAAATATGTTGGCATCATTTCAAGCCCTGCTTCATGCGCCATTAAACTATATTTATATTCCATTTCCGCGCTATTTTTTGGATCCCCAGACATGGGGAACTTAATCATCCACTGACTATATCCTTCCTGCACAATATCAGAACCATGGATCACGTGCTTCATATCTGCACTGACATTCACAACCACCTTTGGGCGCGCGCCTGCCGAAGAACCGTTTAAATTTATCAGCTTTTCTAAAACGTCATCAGCCTCGCCCTCTAATACTTGTAAGGATTCTGCTGCAATTTTATCTAAATCAAGAAAATCACCCTCACCCCCATGTTCTGTATGGTCAGGCTCAAATGTTAAGGCTCCCATTCCACTACTCCCAACATGGGCCAGGCGATCAAGTGGACTCAATATTTTTGGATCTAACCCATAACTGCGCATACGACGATCAAGAAGTAACCTCCCCCAGCCTCGGGAAGACTATCATTAAAAACACCCTGCAAGCCTTCAAACAAAGAACGGTCAGCCGTATGAACACCTGTTTCCAGAGGTAAATAAAATGGAGAAATCTGTAGCCCCGTTTTCAAAAAATCAGGATCATACTCGAAATAAATGACACGGTCTTTGAGAGCTAAGCGCCCTACTTTTTGCTTTAAATGGCCAAAATCCAAAAAAATGTGAACCAAATTAACAGGTGTATATTTCATTTGCGCCTTCCTCGCTGGCGCTGCTGATCCGCCTCCAATAATTCATCAAGACTTGATATATCTTCTTTCTTTAGTGTAAATAATTGCGAAAAAGCTTCAAGCTCTCCCAGCGCAGCCGCAAGCTTTAATAAATTCTCTAAAGAAATTTTTCCTTCACGCTCAAAAATACGCAAGGTTGAGAAAGCAACACCAGAGCGGTCCGCCAGCCCCTGCCGCGATAAATTAAGCTCCAAACGACATTTCTGCACGCGCTCAGAAATCTTTGCTTTTACTTGCTCTGGAGTCCACTTAAAGAACATTATAATATCTCTTAATCTTATTTATTACATATTAAGAACATTATAGTATTTTTTATTATTACTCAAGCCATATAATCACACTCTATCAAGCTAGAGCATCTCTCTGACCTAACTGGACATCAATATCAGCCATCATTTTCTCAAAATTTAAAGGTGTGATCTCACCACTATCAATTTCATCAGCAGCACAAAGTAACTCTAAAGTTATTTTTTCTTTATCTTCCATTATATTTCAAAACCCCTCTTGTGACCTCAGCATACTCCATCCTTTTTAGACGCATAACGACTGATATATAAGCCATATAACTATATAATGATTTATATATCAGTCATTTCTGGAAGAACTCATAAGCTCAGCCGAGCGCGTGGAACAGGGCATACCGCTCTCCCCTGAATAGACCAGGCCCTCTTCCATGATATCGTACTAAAGACGGTTTTTAGCGCGCCACTCATTCCACTTAATCGGGTTGTCAGAGACAGTTTCAATATTTTCCAGATTAAATAAATCGAGAAATAACACTATATTATCACATTCATATCGCGCACTCGGCGCTATAATACCATCAAATCCCATAAATGCCGCCGCATCAGCAATTTCCTGAGTCCGCTTATAAAGTATTTGTTGATATTTTGCTTCATCCACACCTAACGCAGTCAGATCGCTCATTTTCAATAATACAAGCGTCCGGTCAGTGATAACTGACAGTTCAAATAATGTATGTTTCATCTTTGATGGAAAGACTGATTGACCACGGTTCAGGTGGAAATGAATCTCAGAGATGGCTCCATTAGCATCCTTTGCGCCGTATAGTACACTCAGAGGTGACGGATTCCAGCGACCGGCCCCACGCGACCCATCCAGCACTGACCGCCCTTCCCGGACTGCGCGCCACATTGCACCATTATATGAGTGCCCCTTGATCCCCTCTAAAGCGTCAAGTAGTCGATCATCATGATTGCGGTGTACCGCGACTACCATTCTACAGATAAACCCCACTATCCAGACGTTCAAGAACTTCCAGCACTTCTCCGGTGCGCCCCTCATTGATCAAATCGTATGGTTTCTGGCTCTCAAGTTGAGGGTGGGGCGACTGGAGCCAGAGACGGACTTCATCTGGTTCGTAAAAATCGGACAATCGTTCGGCAACCCAACGCAGCTCTGCTATGATTGTTTGCTTTCCAATTGTCGGGCCACCTTCGCCCCTACTCCAACGTGAAACCGTTGGTGGCGATACACCGATGATATTGGCAATATCACGACCTTTAAGGCCGCCATATTCCTTTAGTCCCGCAACCAGCCTTGATACGGCTGTCTCTTTAATCGCTAAACCGGCCATATATTATCACCTTCCAATCAGAGTGAGCCTTGTTTTTCCCACCTCTATATTACAAATAAATTTCACAAATGTCAATCGTGAAATTTATTTGTAATATAGAGGTGGGTGTTTGATGTCATTCTCTCTTAACTGGAATCTCCTTGGCTCAAGCACTTTAAGGACTGAGCAATTTTTTCAGATATATTGTTAAAATTCTCATCATCGGGAAACAAATCCCCATAGATTCCAAAAGTGATTGAAATTTTACTATGCCCCATCATTTTCATAATTTCTTTTGGATTAGCCCCTTCTTTGATCGCCAAGGAAGCAAAAGCGTGACGCATATTTTTGTAAAGATATTTCTTCTTCCCCTTCACAAGTAAATCAAGTGATTTCAAATGCTGTGTCCAAACCCTCTTGTCCCAATTAGGCCGATTAAGGGATTTTCCAACCTCATTAGGAAAACATAACCCTTCTTCTGTATCTAGACATTGCAATTTCCAATTTTTCAGAAGCTCTAAAGACAAAGAAGGAATAGGAACGTTACGTTTGGAGGCTTTTGTTTTAAGCGGCCCCATTTGCCGCCAAATATCAACACGCCTCCTGACCATGACAATGGATTTAGTAAAATCAATATGCCGCCATCCAAGACCAAAAAGCTCCGACGCACGAAGTCCCGTCATCACAGCCATAACAATCATGCAATGATCCCGCAGGGAAAGATTTCCAACACCGATAATCTTTGCCAAATCTTCAAGAGTAGGAATAAGAACACCATCAAGTACATCCTCATCATCCACATGAATGGCAACTTTTTCTTTGGGAGCCCTTAATTTTATAAATTTTACAACATTTCTGGAAAGATACTCATCTTCGATTGCCAGGCTTAAAACCGCCCCAAGAATAATTTTAATTCTCATAATTCGTTTGTGTGACAGGCTAGAATTAACACGCAGTTCCAGCAAAAAATCTTTCACATTTTTGATCGTAATTTCTGTTAAACGTTGTTTGCCAAACCTTGGAACCAAATAATTCCGTAATACTCCCTCATAATCTTTCCATGTTGATCTTTCCAACCCTTGGGCATCGCAATATCTAAGATATGTTTCATGGAACTCACCAAAGGTCATTGTCTGACTGTCAGCAACATGCACTCCCCTATTAACGTCACTAGCAATTTGAGCCGCGAAGGACTTCGCATCTTTTTGTTTTTTAAAATTCTTAAAACGTCGTTTATTGACAGAATCACGATACTCCACTTTCCAGCGGTTTGATGTTTTTCCTTTTTCAGTCGTCCACTCAACTTTTGTAATGGTCGCCATATTAAAATTCCTTTGACAATAATTTCACTTATCGCCCCTCTTCCCCCAACACTGCCTTGGCGGAAGGTGGGGTGGGTTGATAAAAGCCAAAAAGGAAGGCAGTCATTTTCAAATCATCGAAGGTGTCCGGAAATGGAGATTTCATCGACTTCGGAGAAAAATTTCATTTCTTAAAATCCGCCGAAGACCAGACGTCAAAATCAAAAATTCCGGAGTGTCTGCTGCAAGGCAGTAGAAACCGTCATTTTTTCTTTTGTCGTTGAATTGAAAATGAGTGACTGTAAGTTTGGCCCCAACCCACCCCAACTTTTGCCATGGCAAAAATCATAAATGCGTGGCATCGCCACACCGTATTTCTCCGATTATGAGCTTTGTCCAAAACTCATAAATTTTGAAGAATCTTTAACTGGTATTTCTTCTCCCTCCTGTTAATGAATTGTTCAAAAAAATTGGCCCGACAGAACATTTAACGGAAAATAGAGTTCATTCTCGCCGAATTTTCTGTCTTGATTTTTTGAACTGGTGATCGCTGTGAATAAAAGTTTCAAGCATCGCTGGAATAAGGTTTTGCGGCGTTTCTACCTGCCCATATTCCACTTCATAAACGCGGACATAATCCTGAATTTGTTCGTACAAGTCCGGCATAACAGAGATAGTAAGTTTAACCGGCTTCCGGTCTGGTAATTTGCCTATTTTCAGCATTATAAAGTTTCCTTAGGGTAAGGTTTTAGGGTGAGGTCCTGATGCACAATCACCTTGAGTTTCCACCCAGGACGAATAATGAGCGTGGGTTTTCGACCCAGATATTGCTCCACAATGGCCTGCCCCGCCTGATTGGTGGTTTTTTGGGTGCTGTCGGTCAGCGCCCTTAGCAAACTGTTCTGATCGTCGCCTATAGCAAGCTCCGTTCCCACACCGAGTAATGTGGACAGAACGATGCCTTTCATCAGATCACCCGTATGGAAATCCACACCATCGGTCAGACCGGAATATCCCGCCTGATCACTCGCGGTCATATTGTCCAGAGTGATATGGGAACCATTGGGCATCAATAATCGCTGCCAGATCACCATGGCCCGTTTCTGACCTTGGGCAATCTGGCTGTCATAACGGCCCATAAGGCGCGCACCTTGCGGCACCAACAGTGTCTGACCTGTGACCGTATCGTAGATATTTTCAGTCACCTGGGCTATGACGACACCCGGCAAATCACTATTGATGCCTGTGATCAGGCTGGCTGAGATAATAGTGCCCGCCATCAGTTGATAGGGAGAGATCACCGCGCCTTCCGTTGTATTTACGCCTTTGGCCGTAGGTGCGTCTGCCTGAGTGTTATTCAGCGCAAAAAAGACTTTGCTTTCCTTAGCCCGAATGGCGGCTTGCGCCTGACGTAATCTTTCCGCCCTGATTGCATCCGTTTCAGCATCAGGTCTGAAGGGCAGTTTTGCCGTAGACGCCGAGGCTTGAGCCGTAATCCCTGCCCGCTTTTCTGCTTTCAAGATCGCCTCACCCATATCCCCCATCATGGCCGGCCCAAGCTGAATGGGGCGTTGTGGAATATCCTGATAACTTTTGGGCAGAACATTCAAGCTTTCCGCAGAAGGTTTCTGGCCCACGTTATAAAGCTCCGGTCCCTTGGTTTGAGGGCCATGCTCCTTTGGGGCCAAACCATAAAGGGTTGCCATCAATATGACCGCAACCGTTCCCATAAAAACACCGATGAGAAGTTTTCGGTTAATGCGAGTCACGGGACGTGGTTTTACTTTCAGGGCAAACTCGCTTTGATGATCAATTTGATGACCAGTTTGGTCTGGGGATTTTTCCATTACCGTCTCCCGACTTTGCGGGTGATACGGACGATCTGCTGTTTCTTTTCACCAAGTCGAAGTTCAGCGGCTTTAAACAGTCGGTCCACAATATAAGTGTTGCCCTTGACCCGATAGTTGACCAGTTCCACTTTACCCTCTTCACCGGAGATAAATAACGGCGGCGCTTCGCCCTGGTCCAGCCGTTCCGGGAACTGTATATAAACCTTGTGGCCATCATCAAATGCCTGAATGGGTCTCCATGGGGGCGTGTCGCCGGATATCTCATAGCGGAAGTTGAGATTGTTCAGATCAAAGTCCGCCTTCACGGTATGATCCCGTCGTGCAAAAGCTCTGTTGTTCCGACCTTTCAGGGCCAAAAGTTCATCTTTAGGATAATGCCAACTGAGAGAAGCCATATAGGTGGATTTATAACTCATCATATCCAGATGATAGCTGCGCCTGTCGGTCAGGATCACCAGATTGGTTTTTAAGTCTGGAGCCACCGGCTTGATCAGAATATGGGTCCGGGTTCCCTGCCCTGATCCACTTGTGGTATCGCCGATAATCCATCTCAAGGTATCACCCGCCGATACGGTGTTCAGCGTTTCACCGGCTTGCAGCATAATATCTGTGACTTTGCCGGGCGCAGCATAAAGCTGGTAAAGCGCCCCTTCCATAAATGGATAAGTCTGAATGGCATTGATGTAGCCATTTTCCGAGGGCATTATTTTTGCTCTTTTATGGGCGGCACTAATGACCTTGTGGGGATTGGTGTTTGTCTTCACGCGACTATCAGATAGACGTTTTAACTGACCCGGCAAGGGCACAGGTTTTACCACCTCAACAATTTTGACAGGCAGGGCCGGTTTTTTCTGCATATGGGCAGGTTTATAAGCGCTGGTGTCATACTCAAAATCCTGTTGTTTGCCCGCACAGGCACTCAGCAGGCAAAAGATTATGGGGAAGGATAGAGTGTGCATAATGGTCATGAGTTATCTCCGGGTTTAAGATCTTTGCTCCAGTTAAAACCGTGGACATAAATGCCCAGCGGGTTTTTACGAAGCTGATCGATTGTTTTGGGTTGTTGAAGGATCAGGGACAGAATGGCGGTATAGGTTTCCGTGGCAACAAGACTGCCATTCTCGTGGACAGCCTCCCGCCATTTAATCTGAAAGGACGTGTCCGACGCCCGCACCACACTGGTCACCTCTACGGCAATGGACCTCTCGCCAATGCGCTCAAAAGGATCATGGTCGCGAGCATATTCATTCAGCACCAAAGCGCCCCGATCGGTGACATAATCATAGGCTTTCAACCAGTTCTCCCGAACCACCACAGGATCAATGGCAATGGACCGCATGTTTTTAATGAAGCTTGAGAGGTGATAAGCAATCTGAGCATCACTCGGGCTGTAGCTTTCCGTGGCATTGCCCACGGCCCGCACAGATCCGCTGTCTGCCACTTCCACAACATAAGGCGTGATACGACTGGAGAGACTTTGCCAGATCAGAGCCAGGCTCATCATCATGACAAAGCCCAGACAGAAGAAAGCCATGAGCCGCCAGTTGCGGGCCTGAGCCCGCGCCGATCCGATACGTTGATCCCAAATCTCTGCCGCTTTCTGATAAGGAGTAGTTGGTTTGGGCGTATCGCCATATTTATTTGCCTGTCGTTTAAACATATTCATTCCTCATTTTTAGAAATTTCAGGATTGGCAGGTGCTCCTGGACGATCACCGTCCTTGACCGCGTGGAGAGCCATAAGCCCTGCTGATTTGAGTGCTTGTTGCCGCTGCATCTTTTGGGCCCAACCCGGCATGGAATCGGGTGACGCTTCAGAAGTTCCTTTTGAAGAGCCCCCACTGCCGCCAGTTGCGGACCATGCAGATGCTTTTCCTTCAGAAAATGCCTGAGCAACGGGGCTTGTGGCTTTGCTCATCATATTTTGCACACCCTGGCGAACACTGCCCACCGCGGCTTTACCGACACTTGCCACGCCGGACGCGGCAGCTTGCAAACCGCCACCCCCGGAAACGGCTTGTCCAAACTGATACGCAGAAGCGGCTCCCCCGGCCATACTAGCCCCAGCCTTTACAGCCGATGACATGACAGACATGCCCGCTGCGGCCCCGCCAATACCGACAGCGGCTCCAGCAGCAACAGCGCCAATAGTACCAACGACCGCTCCGGCACCCAACTGCGGCGCACCACTAACAAGTCCGGCACCAATGGCCGGGGCAAAAATGCCAAGCCCCAAAAGGGATAAAGCGCCCAAGATTAGAGAAGCCGCTATTTTTATGGTTGGCGGATTGCCATTGAGGCTATTGATAAAGTCCGCAAATAACGTCGTGCCAATGCCAATGATGATGGCCATGACCATAAGCTTGATACCGGACGAGATCACATTACCGAGCACTCGTTCCGCCAGAAAAGAAGTCTTGTTCTATAGAGCAAAGGGTACCAGTACAAAACCTGCAAGACTGGTGAGCTTGAACTCAATTATGGTGATAAACAGTTGGATCGATAATATGAAGAAGGCGAATATCACAATGATCCACGCCAGCAACATAATGACAATCACAATGAAGTTCTCAAAGAAGGCCACTGGCCCCAGAAGGTTGCCGATTTCCTGGAGTAGAGGATAAGCCGCTGTAAAACCCGTGGCAGCCACATGGCCAGGGCGCAATAAATCCGCTGCAGTCATGCCTGTATTTGTCGCTGCGAGGCCCAGTCCGCCAAAGCTGTTGAATATAATTATACTCAGGGATTGAAAGTTGTTCAGGATGAAAGCGAAAAATCCCACATAGAGCACCTTCTTGATGAAGCTGCCGAGCACATCCTTATTAGGGTCCATGGCCCAGAACAGACCGACAAGCGTCAGATCAATGACAATCAAGGTTGCCGTGAGAAACGCCACTTCACCGTCCAGCAACCCGAACCCGCTGTCGATATACTGAATGAAGGTTTGCGTAAAACTGTCTATGACATTGAGGTCATCCATGGATTATTCCCGTGTGTAAACGGACTCTGTGCCCATAAATTTGATGGCGTAATTTTGAGCCTGTGCATGAGTTGCCTGATGTTCAGCCTGCCTCACGGCTTCGGCCCGGTAATGAGAGGCCATGAGCTGCTGAGACTTGATCTGCTGCTGTGCCAGAAGACCCAACAGCTGGTTGCCCGTCTGAGAGACCTGAAGATTGCCCGCCGCACTGTGAGAGCTTGCCATTAATTGACTGATCAAAGCCTGATCATCGGCAATGGTTTCCGTCACATGGGCCTGCATACGCATGGAATGA
The DNA here is from genome assembly GCA_016763045.1 of Opitutaceae bacterium. Lineage (GTDB taxonomy): Bacteria > Verrucomicrobiota > Verrucomicrobiia > Opitutales > Opitutaceae > NORP342. Next base: position 15,187 of record JAESUN010000002.1, read on the forward strand.
CGCAATGACGTCACTGAATATTGATACCTCTGCTTGGCATCCTGAATAAGCTGGTCGCGAGAAATATTTTCTGAATAGTCATCCGGATAGCGTTCCAGCAAAATCCGGTCCGTTTCCGAGATGGTAAAGGCAATGCCTTGTGCCGCATTCATCAAATGGTTGACCGCTGCAATATTCTCATTCAGGTCATTTAGGATATTGAAATTAAGAGAGCCCAGATTTTTGCCCTGATTGACCAACATAGCGGCCTCATTTTGCAATTGCGTGATCTGGTTCTGGATCATGGCCAGCGTGCGGGCTGCCGTCAGGATATTTTGGGCGTAATTACCCGGATCAAACACAATATCGCCAAGTCCAAAAATGGCATTGGCCCGATGGAAAGGCATAATGGTGAGCATACCTACCAACATTAGAGTGCATAGTTTTTTCATGAGGTTTCTCCATTGTCTGAAAGGGGGAAAAGATCGGCGGCCCAGCACAGGCCCTTTGCCTGCAGGAAGTGCTTTGCAAAATGCTCCGTTCCCTGATCCATAATTATTTTATCCATCAACTGATGGTCTTCCGGTGTTGAAGCTCCGACAAAGGCCAGAGCCAAGGATCCAAGTTCCAAATCAAAGCGACGATTGCCGGCAGGCGTGGTGACGTAATAATCACGTTTCGGTGTCATCTGGCTGATGATCTGGATTTGACGGTCATTAAGGCCAAACTGCTGATAGGTTTTGGGGCTTAAAGGTTCCAGCGCCCTGTCATTGGGCAGATATATTCTGGTTGGACAGCTTTCCGTAATAACTGGGGCAATTTTGCTGTTTTGAATATCGGCAAGGCTTTGCGTCGCAAAAATCACCGAGACATTTTTCTTCCGCAGAACTTTAAGCCATTCCCGGATCTGTTCGGCAAAATAATCATTGTCCAGAAACAGCCAGGCTTCATCCAGAATGAGAAGACTGGGCCTGCCGTCAAACTGTTCTTCCAAGCGGTGAAACAGATAAGTGAGCACGGGCAGTACTGCCCCCTTGCTCTCCATCAGTTCTTCCATCTCAAAACACTGGATGTCCGTGAGGGTCAATCTATCTTGATCCCCGTCGAGCAGCTGGCCGTAAGGTCCGGTGATCAGATAGGGCTGCAAGGCCTGCTTCAGGTCATTGTCTTGCAGTAACATAGACAGACCTGTCAGAGTTCTTTCCTCCCTTGGCGCTTCTTTCAGATTTTCCAATGCAGACCAGATATGCTGTTTGACCTCTGGTGTGATCACCACATTTTCATGGGTAAGCAGAGATAGTATCCATGTCAGGGCCCAGGATATTTTATCAGCACGGTCTATTTCTGCCAAAGGCTGGAAAGATAGATCACCATCAACGCTGAGAGAATGATATTGGCCGCCAATACCTAAAATGCTGGCCCGTGCCGAACCACCCTTATCAAAAATATAGATTTGCGCCCCTTCGTAACGACGAAACTGCAGCGCTATGAAAGACAAGAGGACTGATTTACCGGCACCGGTCGGGCCAACAATCAAGGTATGCCCCACATCGCCCTGATGAAGTGACAAACGAAAAGGCGTATTGCCTTCCGCTTTCGCTTGTAAAAGAGCAGGAGCGTTCAGATGCTGGTTTTTTGCGGGCCCGGCCCAGATGGCACTGAGGGGCAACAAATGACATAGGTTGAGACTGTGAAGCAAAGGTTGTCGAACATTGGCATAAACATGCCCCGGCAAAGAACCAAGCCAAGCCTCCACAGCATTGAGCGTTTCCGTGATGGTAACAAAACCCCGGCCATTGATGACACGAGTAATCTCACGGACCTTGAGTTTGAGTGTTTCCGGGTCTTTATCCATCACGGTTACCGTGGCGGTGAAATATCCGTAGGAGATAAAATCCGATCCCAGTTCCTGCAAAGCTATGTCTGCATCAAGTGCTTTATTATCCGCGTCCGTATCCACCATGGGAGAGGCTTCGTTGGTCATGGCTTCCTTGATGATGGAGCCAATGCCCTTTCGTTTGGCAAACCATTGACGGCGGAATTTTGTCAGTTCCTTGGTGGCAGCGGCCTTATCCATGGGAATGAAGCGGGTCACCCAGCGGTAACTCATTCCCAGATGGTTCAATCCATCAAGCAAGCCCGGTGTGCTGCTACCGGGAAAACCCCGCACCGTGATAGTCTGCATATAATGATCCCCGAGCATAGGGGATAATCCCCCTGTCAGATCATCATCGGGCAACAGGGCATCCAGATAGATAGGGGTTTCAGGAACAGCAACAGGATGATGTTTTGTGGAAATCGTTCCATGCAGGAAACCCAATAATTCCCCATCTTCCATGACTGTAAAAGCAGGCATCAGGTCTGCCAGCAGATCAAAGAAGCCGCCGGACGCGCTATAAAAACTCTCCAGATAAGAAATACTTGTGTTTTGGTTTGCCGCCCCCTCATCAGGACGTTCAAAAAACAGATTTTCCACCAAGCGGGTTTTGTCTTCAGGAGGAAGCCAAAGAAGCGACAACACATAGCGGCTTTCAAAGTAATCTTCTGTTTCAAAAACAGCTTTACGTTCCGCGTCAATCAACCCTGATAACGGGTCTGGAAAGAGGGAGGCCGGATAGTCACTTGCGGGCATCCTATCGGCTTCAAAAAACAATGCCCAGCCCGAACCAAAACGCCGGATAATATCATTGAGCCGTGCACAAAGGGCCACCAGTTCAGCTTCCGTGGCAGATTCCAGATCCGGTCCTCGAAAGCGGGCACACCGCATAAAACTGCCGTCTTTGTTGAGAACCACACCGGGACCAACCAGGGCGGCCCATGGCAGGTAATCCGCGAGACAGTTGGTCTTTTTGTTATATTCAGAGAGATTAAACATATCTCAAGCCTCCAGAGCAGGTTTGGATTTAAGGTGACGGATAAGAACGTCCATGAACTGCGGGTCTTTACGGGCGGCGAAAGCGGCAATGCCATGACCCACCGCCCATATTAAAAACCCTACCAGCCACAGCCGAAGCCCGAGCCCCATGGCTGCCGCCAATGTACCGTTCAAAATGGCTATATTGCGCGGCACCCCCGCCATCATGATCTGCTCGGTGAGAGATCGATGGAGGGGGATTTCAAAACCCGTACTCGTCATAAAATCGCTCCGCCACCGAATGAGAAAAAGGCGAGGAAGAAGCTGGTGGCGGCAAAAGCAATACTGAGGCCGAAGACGATCTGAACCAAACGTCGGAAGCCACCGCCCGTATCACCAAAGGCCAGCGTAAGGCCGGTGATGGTAATAATTAGCACCGCCACAATCCGGGCCACCGGCCCTTCAATGGAGGCCAATATTTGTGTGAGAGGTCCTTCCCAGGGCATGCTGGAACCTGCTGCAAAAGCGGGTGTCGTGCTCAACGCCACATAAAGTGTGAGGGCCACAGTCCGGGCACGCGTTATCAGTGGGGAGAATGTAATCATGATTTTCCTTATCAGAGGTTTGAGTTTCGTGGTGGGTCGTAACTTATTTAGTCCGGTCAGAGCGGGATCAGGTGATAATCCCCGTCTTTAAACCCTTTGACCTGAACAATTTCTTTCAAAGTCCGGTCTGCCCCCTCCCGTTTAATAAACAGGATCAAGTCGATGGCTTCGGAGATGAGTTGGTGAGGTACGGTGACGACCGTTTCCTGTACCAACTGCTCCAGTCGATAAAGCCCGGCCCGTGCACTGTTGGCATG
>JAESUN010000168.1 GCA_016763045.1 Opitutaceae bacterium
ACACTACTCTTGTCATTCGAACTATTGATTTAACGGAAAAAAACCTCATTGCACAGATCCTGTCAATGGAGGGATGGTTAAAAGGTCGCCTCGAGAATCTTCTGCGAGAAGATGGACGCTGTTTCGTCGCCCTAGACGGCGACACCGTCGCTGGATTTAATCTTGTGAGTTTCCGAAAAATAGACATCCCCCGCGTCCACTTCATACAAAAGCTAGAGGGGAAAGAGGCCTTTTCAGAACAAATCACAGTGCATCGGGATTATAGGGGAAGAGGACTGGCCACCAGATTACGTTACAAGGTCTACCAAGATCTACTTACCCAAGGAATTAACACTCTCTACGGAAGCACAGAAATTACTAATACCGCAAACCTCGCACTTAGCCAGAAAGTTGGTCTAAAAGACATCGCTAATATCCATTATCGAAAATTTCTTTGGAAACATAACACTACCGTTGAAAAACTAGACTCATGAGCTTTCTGAAAACTTGCGAAGAGACAGTTATTGGCCGCTTCCTTTTTCCTTTTTCAAATACTCTTTTCAATAGACGTGGTATTTTAAAAAGGTACAGAGACCTAAAGAGAACATCTGACTGTTCCTCGGATGAACTTCATTCGATACAGCTAGGCTTACTAAAAGAGGTGCTGAAAACCGCAAATGAGTATGTCCCTTATTATACTCGATTATTCAAAAAAATTGATTTTGAGCCCCGCGATTTTAAAGAATTCGAAGACCTCCAGCTAATACCTCCTCTTACACGAGAAGACCTAATTGATAATCGCCTCGATCTCGTTGATACAAGGTGGAGAGCAGCAGCCGAAAAAGCGAACACCTCAAATGGAGCACCAGGAGAGCCGCATCCACTCGCACTCTTTCGTGGTAAACAACTCATTCGCAATTCATCGAGTGGATCAACAGGCCAACCAACCATTTTCTACGAAACCGGGTCCATAACAGCCAGTAATTGGGCGAATGAACTACGGCTTCGAAGCTGGTTTAACATTCAACCGGGAGCCCGTGAAGTGCGTATAGCCAGGATGTCCATCAATGATTTCCGCAAAAGCAAGGTCATTCCCATAAGAAGGCGTTTATGGAATCAATTACAACTACCGGGAGCCAGCATGACGGACGAGGACTATGCCTTTACGGCTAAAGAAGTTTCCGGATTCAAACCACGCGTCTTATGGAGCAATACATACAGTCTTGTAGGTTTAGCCGAATATATAAAAGCTCACCCCAAAGCTTATCAGCCACTAAGACCTGAACTTATTATTACATGGGCAGCACCTCTCTACGACCATGAGCGAGTAATTCTTGAGAATGTTTTCAGATGCCCTGTCAGCAATATATATGGACTGAGAGAAGTCGGTCACATCGCGTCCCAGTCTGAACATGGGAGCATGCACATCCATCAAGAAAGCGTTTACCTTGAGTCACTACATAACAATTCTTCAATTGCAACGAATACTCCCAGCGAATTATTGGCCACAACATTGGTACCAACTCCCATGCCTTTCATTCGATATCACACAGGTGATGTAGGTACATTTTCTGATTCGGAATGCGCATGTGGAATGAAACTTAAAACCCTCAAAGAATTAACTGGAAGAACTGGTGAGATTTTCAGGACAGACGATGGACGGATGATTCCTGCAGGATTATGGTGTCATTTGTTTATGGACGCAAAACTTGATTCTGCAGTCAGACGATTTCAGATAGTTTATCGTCCTGAAAATCAAATCGTCATTCGTATTGTAAAAGGAACCACCTACAATGAAGGCACGGAGCCGCACCTCAAAGCCACTATCCAACAAAATATCGGTTCAACTATTAAGCTGAAATTCGAATATCTAGAGACGATCCCAGCACAACCATCGGGGAAGCGACCCATAATTCTCAACGAAGCCCCCTGAACCTTTGCTTATCTTGAGAGACGGCAAACACCCACCCCTACAGCAGAAAATCCTTTTGATCCGAAAACCAAAAGGATTTAGAAAACACCGCTTTAGAGGAAACCTATTCAGGCTTTTTGGTGCATTGAGGTTGAGCACCCTCAGGAAGTGGAGGAATGTCACCAACTCCTGCTGGAGGTAAGGTCCCATCTAGTTCCTGCCGCCAATGCGCCACATCTCCCCCAGGGCAATAGATATACATCATATGTAGTGGCTCATCACCAATATTGGTGAGCTGATGAAATTTCGTTGGAGGGAGAAAAACAGCTTGGCCGCCAACAATTTCCTGGCGCTCATTGTCCACGCAGATTTCTCCGCGACCTTTGACCACAAAATAAATCTCTTCCTGTTCCTGATTATGCCAAGGAACTTGGCCGCCATTTGGCTCCAGAACAACATAACCCATTGCGAATCCCTCGGCCGCAATAACCTGTCCACCCTGCCCCACCATTCCACGTGTCATACGACGTGCTGGAAAAGTCCTTCCTTCAATTTTATCTAGATCTGCAATAATCATATGTCTTCTATCTAAAGTTCTACTATCACTCGGCAAGAGAAATGAGCTCGACGCTCACCCACTGAGACCACTCCGCACCAACAGTGCGTTCAGATCAGGTCCACGGCCCATAAAACGTTTAAACAAAATCATAGGATCTTCTGAATTTCCTTTGCTTAGGATTTTCTCACGGAACTCCGCTCCAACGGAAGCATTGAAAACCCCTTCCTTTTCAAAACGAGTAAACGCATCTGCATCCAGCACTTCAGCCCATTTATAGGAATAATAACCCGCCGCGTATCCCACTGGATCTGCAAAGAGATGCCCAAAGCGACATACAATACTGGGAGAAGGCGTCTTTGTTGGCATCCGATAGTCCGCCAATAATTCCCTTATAGATTCTTCAGCACCACTGCCTTTATATCGATCAGGATGGAGATGCATTTCAAGATCGACCTTCCCCAAGGATAACTGCCGCATGGTGCCCATCGCTGAACAGAAATTTCGGGCGGCCACCATTTTTTTAAAAAGCTCATCTGGAATAATCTCCCCAGTCTCATGATGGCGGGCAAAAAGATTCAAACTTTCACGATCCCACGTCCAATTCTCCATAATTTGCGAAGGAAGCTCCACGAAATCCCAGGCAACATTGGTTCCGTTCAGTGACTTTATTTCAACCTCTCCCAACAAATGATGAATCAAATGCCCAAATTCATGAAAAACAGTCTCTACCTCCCGATGAGTCAATAGAGCAGGCTTCCCTCCAATAGGTGCTGTCATATTTCCGCACATCAACCCAAGATGAGGCTCACAAATCCCTCCCTCCGTAGGTCCACCCGTACGGATAGAATTCATCCAGGCACCTCCTCGTTTCGATTCCCTCGGATACCAATCAGTATAAAAAGCACCCAAATAAGTACCTGATGAAACATCCTCTATTTCATAAACTTTCACCTCGGAATGCCACCCCTCAACCTCTTCTTGGTTTTCCCGTATCGATATTGAAAAAACCTTTTGTGCAATATCAAACAAACCAGAAATCACTTTATCCATAGGAAAATAAGGCCGCAGCTCCTCTTCGTCAAAGTCGTACCTTTTCTTGCGGAATTTCTCTGCCCAATAACCCACTTCCCAGGGTTCAAGTGGAGCTCCTTCCTCTCCTATCACTTCCGCTTTAAACGCCTCCAATGCTTCGCATTCTCGATCAAAAGCAACCTTCACTCGAGTATGTAAACCATCCACAAAGCCCAGTGCTTCTTTACCATTTTTTGCCATCCGACGCTCCAGAACCTGATCAGCAAAGTTGTCCTTCCCCAAAAGTTCGGCTTTCTCCTGACGCAATGTCAGTATCTTCGAAATGAGATCTGCGTTTGCATACGGCTCTTTAGCTCCAACCCCGATCGATGCGACCCAAACTTCCTTCCGAAGAGCCTCATCTTCGGCATAGGTCATAACGGGTTCCATTGAAGGGTATTGTAGTGTAAAACGATAATAGGGGTCCTCTTCGGATCCATGCCCTTTACTTAACGCACTTTGACGAGCCGCTTCCCGAGCAGAGTCCGGCAATCCCGACAACCGAGAGCTTCCCTGTAACATCAACTCCCATGCATTGGTCGAATCCAGGACATTCTCTGAAAATTTCTGTGTGATTTGCGCTAACTCTGCGACAATGCGTTCCAGACGTCTTTTCTTCTCATCAGATAAATCCGCTCCACTCTGGCGAAAATCAGCTAATGTTTCATCAAAGAACCGTTTGTGTACTCCAGCTAACGCCTTCGCCTCCGGCTTTTCGCCGAAAGCACTTAAAGCTGCCCAAAGCTTCTCGTTTAGAGGGATGCGGGCATAAAACTCCGAAACCTTTGGTAAAAGTTCGTTGTACACCTTGCGCAAGGCTTCTGAGTCGCAGACAGATGTTAGATGGGAAACCTTCCCCCATGCCTCATCCAATTCCTCCGTGGCTCTTTCCAATCCCATAAAGACATTCTCAAAAGAAGTTTTTTCGTGGGGTATTCTATATATTTCATCCAGATTTCGCTGAGCACCCAAAAGAGCTTTATCGATATCTGGCTGAATATGTTCCGTTCTTAGCTCAGACCATTTTACGAAAAACGATTTATCCAGAAAGGGATGATTTATCATACTCACGAATGACTTCTCTTCAGCCACTCTTGTCAAACCACAAGGATCCAAAAAATGATCTTAAAAAAATCCCTCAACAAAAGCTCTCATCTCTCTTGTCTTCGAATCAACCTCCTCCTATTCCTTAACACATGCCCAGTCATAAGTTTCCACGCCATGTGGAAAACCTCATCGCAAATCTTAGATGTCTCCCGGAAAACCGAAGTCGATCACGATTAAGAGCGACCTCTGCTTGTGGAGACCTTATCGAAAAAGTCATCCACAGATACAATATTGGAAACGCTTCTCATGAAGAAATGCTTAGAGAAAAATGGTCTGAAATCGTCGGATTAGCCAATACACAATTTTGCCACCCGACCCGGATTGAGAGAAAGAAAAACCTCATCATTACAGTAAGTAATCCCATCGTTCGCCAAGAACTCTTTTTCAATCGCAAGCTCCTCCTGAAGAAAATTCAGGCCATACCAAACTGTCAGAAAATCACCCTCATTACACTGAGAGCCGGTTAATTAATGAAACCGGATAATTCACTCAGGGGTTCTCCGATTCATACCCCTTTATTTTTCGCTTGCCGTAAGAACGTCGATCGTTGATAGCTACCCACTTGCGCTAGGGTTCGTCCATCGGTTTTGGACTGGCTCGTAGACTCATCC
>JAESUN010000169.1 GCA_016763045.1 Opitutaceae bacterium
CATGGCGACGAGCGCTCCGCCGATACATGCGAGGACTGAGAAGAGGCAGTGATCTGGAGGAGTGCACCGAAATACCGGAGGAATGTTGGCGAAAAAATAGGCACTGCCTACACCAAGTGATGTCCAAATGCCAATCTGCCCAGAGGGTATAAGAGATCGAAGGATCGATACGATCGATACGGTTAGAATACCGAGGGAAAGTCCGACAACCAATGCGATGAACAATATGGCCGACGGGATAGTCATCAGTCCGGATAGTGAAGCGGTCACTCCGCAAGTGATGAAGCTAGCGACTAGCCAGGACTTTGCTGTTTTTATGTTGAATCGGCGAGCGGCTCCAATGGTGCCAAGGACTCCGCCCAGTCCCATCATCAACATTGCGATTTCCAGAAGTTTCTTTTCTGGATCGATCTCGGCCAGTCGGTGAAGAAAGCCGAATTGAGCAAAGATAAGAAAGTAGAAAAAGGTGCAGCCAACCAGAATCGCTGCTTTCACGGGAGCAGTCTCCTTTGGTTTATGTGTTCCCATTGTCATGAGTTTGAAACCGCTTGTTCGCAAGCCACCCTATCTGGAATGCTGCAAGGGAGAGGTCGGTCAGTGAAACTAAGAGCCGACGTAAACTCAGATTGTGAGATAGAATCATTCTTAATATACTTAATACTAACGACGCACGTGTCTTCTTGGTTAACAAGAACGATGTATTCGGAATCAGAATGTCTCATGGGATCGGATACGGTATTTTGTTTCAATCTTCGACAAGAGAACCCTCTAAATGAAAATGAATGTTTAGCTCTGGTTTTACCTTGAGAAACAAAAGCGAAATTGTTTCCAGTTCCCATTCATGGTGATTGATGATGGTACCGCCATCGAGGATCGCTTTGTCTCCGTTGACCGTAAGATCGAAGGGGATCGTAATTTCCCGGCTGACGCCGTGCATCAAAAAATCACCTCTGCCCACTGTCTTGCCTTCGATTTTTTCAGCAGCTGTTAAGGTGAATAGAACATCCGGATGTTTCTGTATGTCCATCCATTTACGCATCTTCTTATCGCGCTTTTTTTTCTTAGAATCGAGGTCAGAAAATTTGAAGGTAAAGCTGACAGATTCGATCTGTTTGTTGACAGGATCAATTTGTATTTCAGCTTCGTAATCTTTTAAGGTTACCGTGAATGAGTGAGGAGGGGAGGCTTTAACATCCACGGCTACGACCGAGAGGTCTTTGTCGATTTCAAAGAGGGTAGAGGCTGATGCGGAAGTGAGCGCGATAAACGCTATCAACAGCATTGTGAACGTAACTTTCATGGCTTCTCTTCGCGGACAAGCATGTCCATAAACTTTTCAAATCTCCTCTGCCTGGTTTCGGGCTTCTTTGCAGTCGTCAATCCAGACATGATTGCAAACTGACTTGATTTATTCAGTGTCTCAAAAAAACGTTTCGCTTTTGGCTTGCTCTTCAACGCTTTCAGAAAATCCGCTGGCACCTTTGTCTTACTGACCGGAGGATAAGCGTTTTCCCACCGACCATCTGCTTTTGCGGCATGAACATGTTCGAGCCCTAGCTTCTTCATTCTACCTTCACGTATCAGACGCTCCACATGTTCAGTATTATTCTTCGACCAATTACTTCTGGCTTTTCTTGGGGTAATCCTTTGGAGATAAGCTTGTTCATTGAGTGATTTCTTGACGCCGTCAATCCACCCCCAGCAAAGCGTCTCTTCCACGACCTGATTCCAATCTACACTCAGCACCCCAGATCCTTTTTTGAAAATTTTTACCCAAAGTTCACTTTCAGTAGCACAGTTTGCTTTTAGCCATTGATTAAGATCTTTTGGTGATGCAAAGGCTTTTATTTTCTTTGGATCTGGTTTGAACATATTTATAAAAAGTTTAACACGTCTACCTATTATCAATCATAGATCAACGTCAGTATAGTAGGACCAAGTAAAAAGTTAGTCTGATCTAGTTTAGGTTAATATTGGAAAAACCTGTAGTGAGTTGGCAAGGTTTTGATGGAGGTAGAGTTCTCTGAGGGTGTCTTGGACGATTCTTTGCTCTCCCTGAAATGTGAAAATATCACCATCGCATCTACTGTCTGATGAAGAGGGCTTACTGGATACGATGCCTGTGAATGAGGCAAAATCACTGTTTTCACTTTGGGTGAAAAAGGAGCTATAATCTCGATCTTATTTTGGGATCCCATCACCGGCGAATCACCTTTCTGAATAAAGCGATCCGAGCTAGCCTCTTAGTGTATGTTCGTTTCGATAGTGAGCGGGCGTCTGCCCAGTGTATTTGTGGAAGGCTTGGTGAAACGATACTACATTTGCGTAACCAGTTTCCTGGCTGATTTCTTTGATGGGTAGACGGGTTTCACGCAGGAGTTCGCGGGCTTTATAGATGCGGTTGCGAAGGAGGAATTTACCGGAGGATTCATCATAGTGTTTTTTAAAACTGGCCCTGAAATGACTGGGGGATAAATCCGCTCTTGTGGCCATTTTTTCAATGGTGATAGAATCTTTCAAATGGGCTAAAGCCCAGGCCCTTGCGTCTTCAAGCGCCTGTTGCTCGGCTGTCATGGTGGTATGAGAAATCTTGGCGTGCCGGAGCTGAGCAAGGATAAGGAAAAGCAGGGCTTCCCTGATTTTTTGAGAAGTTTGGGAGCCTTCGAAACGAGAAAGCTCCAGCGCTCGGTTAATGTCTTTTTCGATCTCGGTGTCCTTGGTGTTTTGAAAAAGCTCGGATTGATTCGTCTTATCATGCCAATGGGGCGGAGCGGTTTTAGAAGTCTCCTGTGGCTGAAAATCAAAGTGTTGAATGGAAGACCAGGCGGATGGCGTGAGGGCTTTCCCTTCAAAACGGGTATGAGGGTAGATCAGAATACTCTCACCGGCTTTCATTTGAAAACAGGGACGATCTTCTGTTTCGAGTTCGATCAGGCCTTCATGGACATAGAGAAGGTCAAAATGCGGCCAAGAGGAAGGTCCGATCAGATGATTTTTATCAAATTGGCCAATACCGTGCCGGTAAAAGAGAATCATGGGAGCAAGAAAAGGAAGAAATCAGCACAATTATTAATAGAATAGGGTTTATTTAAAAGAAAATAAGCGGAATAATGAACAATATATGATTAAATCATATCGTTAATCACCCCTACTTATGAAAAAAGAGCTTGAATTAAACCCTGAGTGGAAAAAATCCTTTGAGGAAGATGGCTATGTCGCAATTCGTGGATTTTTAGATGCCGACGAAGTGGCGGAAATGAAGGCAAACCTTGATCGGTATATTCGTGAGGTTCTTCCGAGACTGGAATCGACCGAAGTCTTTTACGAAGATAAAGACCGCCCGGAAACTCTTATGCGGCTTAACAGAATGTATGCGCATGATGCTTTCTTTGATAAAGAGGTGGCTAAAGGAAAATTCAGGCAGTTGGCGGAGTTATTGCTTGGTGGTGATGTAGATGATAAGGGCGTTATGTTTTTTGATAAACCTCCCAGAGTCGGCCAACCAACACCGCCGCATCAGGATGGATACTATTGGGACATTAAGCCCTGTGAAGGCTTAACCATGTGGCTGGCACTGGAGACAGTGGATGAGGAAAATGGATGTGTTCACTATTCCCGTGGTTCCCATAAACTGGGGCTGCGTGAACATGGACTGACTGAAACCATTGGATTTTCTCAGGGCATTACGGATTTTCCAAATGATGATGATCGCGCGGGTGATATTGCCATGTTTGCCGAGGCGGGTGATCTTTTAGTTCATCATGCGCAGACAGTCCACTGGGCCAGTGGTAATGACTCTATAACGCGTTCCCGTAAATCAATGGGTATGCCTTATTATGCTAGAGGGGTGGTAGTGGACACGGCGTCGAGAGAAGCCTATCAGGAGATGTTGCATAAGAAATTGGAGGCAGCAGGAAAGATCTAGTTTTAGACCGAGGCACTGGTTTCATTGACAAGGTGTTTTTGAAGCCGATACTCACCGAAATTGGTCTCTATCCTTTTATGACCATGGTGGTTTTTTTAACCACACATCCTTAACCCTTATCTTATGTTACGTCGTAGTCGCGTCCTTGAAAGTCTCCGTGCGGGTAAACAAACCGCTCATGCTAAATTAAATCTCTCTGATCCCCGGGTTATAGAGATTTGTGGAATCGTTGGAGTTCCCTGTGTTTGGCTCTGCAATGAGCATGTCCCCAACACATGGCTGAATATTGAGAACCAGATTCGAGCCGCTAAAATCTACGATGTGGATACCATCGTCCGGGTCGAAAAAGGGTGTTATAATGATTTTATCAAACCCTTCGAAGCGGATGCGACTGGTATCATGGTACCGCATGTTGTTACGGCGGATGAAGCACGTGAAATCGTCGAATGGACCCGGTTTTATCCTATTGGAAAACGTGCTCTGGATGGTGGAAATTCGGAAGGGCGTTATTGCCAGATCCCGATGGACGAGTATATCCACCACTCGAACACGGAGCGCTTTGTCATTCTCCAGATTGAATCTCCAGAGGCTCTTGAAAATGTCGATGAGATCGCGGCTGTCGAAGGCTATGAGATGCTTTGCTTTGGCCCGGGTGATTTTCCACAACGCATTGGAAAGCCGGGAGATATTTCGGCTCCGGAAGTTGTGGCTGCTCGCAAGAAAGTGGCCGCAGCAGCTCGGAAGCATGGCAAGGTGATGATGGCTCCAGGAATGATGGCTCCAAAGGAAGTCCTAGACGAAGAGGGCTTTACCTTTTATGGACTGGGAGCAGATGTCATCAGTCTCGCTTCTTTCTTTAAAGGGCAGGTAGAAGACTTTTTTGGTAAGGATGCGACGACAGCTGCGACGCAGTATGACGTGGCAAAGTAAGACGCTCTCCAAGAAAGAGATTTAGTTTAAATGTTAAACAGGGCCTCTCGTAATGGAGAGGCCCTGTTTGTTTTGAGTGTCGGCAGGTGTTGTATTGCTTTTTGATTGAGCCATCTGCGGATCTACAGGATCTTGCCCTCATGTTTGTGAATCATGCACACCTCATGCCAGGTTCGATTCGAGAAGATGCTACTCGCAAGGCTCTTCTGACGTTAATGGACAATTGTGCGATTGAGCAGGCCGTGTGTTTTGCTCCGTTCTCTTATCAATATGAAAAGGGGAATCAGTGGCTTGCTGCGGAGATTCAGCATGATGATCGTCTGTATGGTTATGGTACTTTGGATCCGGCAGGTGATCCTGTCGATCAGGTGCGTGAAGTGGCGGATCTCGGCTTCAAGGGGATAAAGCTGCACCCACCGGCTCAGAAATTTGAGATTTTCGGTGATTGGTCACGCAAAGCCTATGGAGAGATGGAAAAACAGGGACTGACTGCAGACTTTCATCTCGGGGTGCATTGGCATCGGTTAAAGGATTATAATCCTGTGGACTGCGATGAAATCGCCTGGCATTTCCAGGGATTAAAAATGGTCTTTGAGCATGTGGGTGGGTGGCATTACTATCGCCAGGTTTTGGCCGTTATCACCAATAACATGCATCGGGGAAATCACCTCTATGCAGGTATCGCCAGTGTCCTGGAAAAAGAATATCAACGGTACTGGTATCTGGGGCCGGAAGGTCTGGATGAATGTCGCTGGCAGATTGGTTCGGATCTACTCATCTATGGATTGGATTTTCCTTACAATCCCGAGCATATGATCAAAAGAGATCTGGCGACGATTCAATCACTCGATTGGCCAGAAGAAGATATCAAGAAGTTAACGGGTGGAAACCTGAAGCGATTACTTGGTCTGGAAGAGGGTGAGGCTGCTAAAGTTGGCGGCGATCCTGCCTGATTCTTCTAAGAGCTTGGCTCAAACGAAAACGGTTTATTCGTTTTGATGATTTGTTCAACCGAAGGATACCACCCTTGTGGAGCATGGTCGGAAGTGTGCAGGTAACATTGAACTCTGACTTCGTTGCTCCCTTCGGTAAAGGTGAGCAGTCGGCTGATCGGCATGGTGGTTTTTCCCGCATGGTGTCGGCTAAGCGAGGCAACGTTCAGAAAATTGGTGCCCCATTTTTGTTCAATATGCGATCGTCCGTTCAGAGTGTCATCCGGATTTGTATGGGTGTGCCCGCCCAGCCATAGATCAGTGGCTCCAGGATGTTTAGCCAGGTATTTCTCGAAAGCTTGCGCGTCCGGCTTTCCATCCACGAAATAGAGATAAGAGGCTCCTTCCGGAGCTCCATCAGGAAAATAGCCATGGTAGTGAGGGACCCATTTCTCACCTTTTCGAATATATCCCTCCCATGCCCCTGAACCAATGGTGGTTTCTTTCAGCATATGATGATGAGCCGAAAGAGTGATCCCGTCGGTGTGATTCTCTACCATCTCCTTCCACCAGTCAAAGGTTTCACCTGTCACTGCTCCTGCAGGATAACCTCCTTTTTCGGCTCTGCCAATGGGTGGCCCTCCGTCATTGCGATCTCCCATCATGAGAAAGAGGAGGTTGCCGATGCGGAAGGAATACCGTTCCCAGGTTCCTTCGATGGGGTAGGGGCGACGCTTGGGGTCCACTCCGGAATATTCTGTATGTTCTCCTGTGGGATCGATCCACTTACGAAACCACCACTGGCAGGGTTCATTCGGGCCACTGGCATCG
>JAESUN010000022.1 GCA_016763045.1 Opitutaceae bacterium
AGCTGATGCACGATCAATCCACGTATCTGTTCGGCGATTTCGATGACAACGAGTGGGAAAGCGATCTTGCGGGATTTGGAAATACGTTTCCGCATCCCTATGGCTCGACGGACGGGAAATACTATACTACCTTGCTCACGGTAAGTCCCGCTGGAGACGAACTCACTCTGAATTTTGCAAAGGCACTGGTCGAAGCTGAAAACATCGGGCAGGATGATGTCACCGATTATCTAAGCATCAGTTTTTCCTCAAACGATTACGTTTGTCATCTCTTTGGCCCCTCCAGCCTGGAAGCCGAAGATCAATTGCTGCACCTCGATAAAATATTGGCTGAACTCTTCGCGTTCATCGATGAAAAAGTAGGATTGAAAAATACACTAATCGTTTTTTCAGCAGATCATGGAACTCCCGAAGCTCCAGGTTACAACAAGCACTTCGGACTTAATTCGGCCTATGTTAATCCTCAATCATGGGATCGTGATCCAGCTATCAACACCCTGAAAGCCAAATTTGGCATCGGAAGCGAACTGATTGAAGTCTATAACCATCCCTACCTCAATCTAAACAAAAAGGTAATCCAACAAGCGGGACTGGATCCGATTAAAGTTGAACAGGAAGTCGCAAAGATCCTTCTCACATTTCCCGGCGTTGCAGCTGCTGTCCCTAGTAGCTCACTACTGGATGCCAGCCTCCCGGATACCGCCATTAACCGAGCCATCCTGAAAAACTACCACCCAAAACGATCAGGTGATATTTACCTTGTATTTGAGCCCCGCCATTTCATCAACGATTTTGATGGACTGGTGGTAGCTTCAACCCACGGGATGCCCTACAATTATGACAGCTATGTCCCTGTGATTTTTGCCGGCATGGACCTTGATCCTCAAATCATTCACAGGCGTATCTATACAATTGATATTGCCCCCACACTGGCAGCTATCACTGAAACCAATCTCCCTTCGGGTACCGAAGGGGAAATGCTCAAGGAAGTAACTGATTGATCCTCTCTCTTTGCTGAAATACCCATGCCTTCATCTGAAACATGTCATCATATTACCAATACAGTAGATTTGATGAAACTGCGTCATCGGGCCCGAGGGTTTTCATTTCTGCCAAAACAACCTGTTCACAGTCTACTCTCAGGAAAACATAGTTCTCGTCTTCGAGGCAGGGGCCTCAACTTCGAAGAACTTCGCCACTACCGTTCGGGAGACGATATCCGGACAATGGACTGGAAAGTCACCAATCGCACAAAAAAACCTCATGTTCGAGTTTACACGGAAGAACGAGAACGACCCGTTTTGCTTCTCGTTGATCAACGGGTTTCCATGTTCTTCGGCAGTCAGGTAAAGATGAAGTCGGTAACTGCTGTCGAAATCGCTGCGTTAGCCGCGTGGCGTGTGCTCGATGCCAGCGACCGGGTAGGTGCTCTTATTTTTGGCGATGATTCCATCATCGAAATACGCCCCGAACGAAGTAAGAAAACGGTTATGCGAATCCTGGCAGAGCTCGAACGCGCAAACAAAGCCCTGCTCGAAATCAACCGCCCAAAATCGAACCAACCTCAACTAAACCTTGTTCTCAAAAAAACAGAACAACTCTGTAAGCACGATACACTGATCATTCTCATCAGTGATTTCGATGGTTGGAATGAAGAATCAGTCAAACGAGTCAAACGCCTTTCCCGACATAATGATTTGATCGCTTCATACGTCTTTGATCCACTCGAAAAAACATTACCGGAGTCTCAATCACTGGTAGTCAGCGATGGTTCTATGCAACTAGAAGTAAAACCTCGAGAGCAAGATTTAGGTAAGAAATTTGCAGAGGCGTTTGACAGCAACGTTTCCTCCATCGAACAAGAACTTAAGAAACATCGAATCCCTGTAATTCCCATACAGACAGTTGATCCGGTTCATGAACAACTACGAAAAGCTATCGGAGCGGTGAGAAGATAACCAATGCAGGTCGATCCACAACCAGGCTGGGGAAATTATTCACTGCGAGGGATTGAAGAAGCATTCCTTCCTGATCCGGTATCCCTGTTCCCCGAAACGATCGGATGGGCTTGGGTCCTTGGATTTACCCTCTTACTACTTCTCCTGAAAGGACTGAGAACCTGGCAGCATTGGAAACAAGATTATTATCGGAGATGGGCACTCAAACAAATAAAAGAACTAAATGAGAACCTCTCTGATACGAACGAGAGCCTCGCAAGGCTCCCTGAATTGCTAAAAATTACCGCAATTAACGCATATGGGAGAAAACCCACAGCATCACTGACCGGAGGCCAATGGCTGGCTTTTCTCGATGCCTCTTTTCCCCGATCAAAAGCCCACAATACTTTCGAGGGCCCTTTGGGTGAACTGCTGCTGGAGTTAAGCTACCAACCCTCATCGCAATGGAAGATAGATAAAACCCAAGCCACCCAATTGATCGATCTGGCAAAAAACTGGATACGGAACCACAAAGAGAAAGGAACTCATGCTTGAATGGGCACATCCCTGGATGTGGACGCTACTTCCACTGCCGCTTTTGGTTTACTTCTTTCTACCCCCTTACAAATCCAGCAAAGATTCTGTAAGAGTTCCCTTTTTCAATCGCCTTGTAAAGGTGTCCAAAAAAGAACCCGGCATAGGCTCCGTTATCATTCAAAAACTATGGGTGCAAAAAATCTGGCTCATCGTTAGCTGGCTACTTGTAATCTCTTCAATAGCAAAACCTGAGTGGGTCGGGAACCCCATCACCCAGGAACACTCCGCTCGCGATCTGATGATCGCTGTCGATTTATCGGGTTCCATGGCCGCAGAAGATTTCATTCTCGATACCGGAGAAACCGTAGATCGGCTTGTAGCTGTCAAAGAGGTCCTGAGCGAATTCATCACAGACCGCAAACAAGACAGGCTTGGATTGATTGTCTTTGGCAATGCGCCCTACCTACAGGCCCCATTTACTCAGGATCACGAAACCTGGTTAACCCTTCTCAATGAAACCGAAATAGGAATGGCGGGACCCAGTACGATGATGGGCGATGCTATCGGACTCGCTATTAAGCTTTTTGAACGCAGTGAAGTCGAAAACCGTGTCCTCATCATGCTCACCGATGGAAATGACACAGGGAGTCGCATGCCTCCTATTGAAGCAGCCAAAATCGCCAAGGACCGAGGTGTCATCCTATACAATATTGCCATCGGCGATCCCGCCACACTGGGTGAAAAAGCTCTCGATATGAAAACCCTTGAAAGAATGAGCGAGATTACCGGAGGAGCCACTTACCATGCTCTCCATCGGGAGGAATTAGAGGAGGCTTACCTAGAAATAAACAAACTGGAGCCAGAAGTATTTGAGAGTCTCAGCTACCGACCGAGACAAAGCTTGCACCACTTTCCCCTTATTTTAGTAACAGTTGTTTATCTCCTCTTATTTGGAGCGCTGACCGGACTAAGCATTCAACGTAATAGAAAGGCAGTCGAATGATTGA
>JAESUN010000170.1 GCA_016763045.1 Opitutaceae bacterium
GGGGAAATGGTCGTCTAACGTTTGTGCTAACTGCTACTACTAGAAGCTAGCTACCTAAGGGCTCATTAATATGTCTGTCATCAAAGCAAACAAATCGATCGGGTATGCGAAAGACGCGGTGGTCTTGGACCTGGGTGATCTAGGTCGACAGGCGGCGCGTTTACGCATGGTCGCTGAGGATAAAGCGGCCTCGATTGTGACCGAAGCGGAACGCAAGGCTAAGACGCTGTTGGCGGACGCCGCTAAGGGGGGCTTTGAAGAGGGGAAAGCATCAGGGTTTGAGCACGGCATGATCGAGGGGCAAAAGCAGGGGAAGGCCCAGGCCTTTGAAGAAGCTCGCGAACAGCTTGCCCAACTGCAGGCAGCCTGGTCGGACGTTGCCCAGCAGTGGGACGAACAGACCAAGGGCCTGGTGATCGAGGCTCGGCAAGCGGTCGCTGAATTTGCGCTGAAGATGGCTGAGCGATTGGTGCATCGTGTGATTGAGGTCGATCCGTCCGTGGTGGTAGATCAGGTTGCGGGCGCTTTGGCGTTGGTCCTTAGGCCGATGGATGTATCGGTCCGGGTGAGCCCTTCAGATTTAGCGGTGATTTCCGAGGCGTTGCCCCAGCTCCTAGCGGAATTCGATCATCTTGAGCATATTCACCTCGCGGAAGACCCCCAGGTCAGCCCCGGCGGTTGTTTGGTGTCCTATGGCCAAGGGCAGATCGACGCGACCATCGAAACCCAGATCCGCCGGGTGGTGGACCTGATTCTCCCTGCTGATACCGATACTGAACCCGAACAAATCCCCGGCATTCAGCCGAATCTCGCATCCGTTGATTTTACAGCCCCTAATGCCCCGCAGATCGACCCTGGGCTAGATTCCTTGAATGAATCGGAGCCTGAAAGAGGCTTGGAAGAGGGGATCTGACCAGGCCGATGTCGTTGTGGCATGTCGTTCGCAAGGTGTGGATGTCTATGAGTCTTCTGACCGATCAGTTACGGATTTTGGATCACGCAGCCCCGCTAGAATTGCGCGGTACGGTCGTAGAAGTGCGCGGTCTTGCGCTACGTGTTGCCGATCTGCCCGCTCCGATCGGGGCGATGGTGAGTATTCGAGAAAGAAATGCGCGTCATAGCAAGCTCGATGGCGAGGTCGTCGGTTTTGACCGTGAGCAGGCCATTGTGATGCCGCTTGGGCCAACCACTGGCATCCGCCGGGGTGATCAGGTCATCGCAGATCATTTTTCTCCATTCGTCCGAGTCGGCGAATCTTTGCTAGGCAGGATCCTCGACGGGATGGGGAGGCCGATGGACGGCAAAGGCCCTTTGGCTGACACCTTGATTCGACCTTTGACGCCAGCCCCGGTTGATCCGCTTGATCGTCCATTGATTAGTCAGCCTCTGGCAACGGGGGTCCGTGCGGTCGATTCGCTGCATACCATCGGGCGCGGGCAGCGGATTGGCGTCTTTGCCGCGCCAGGTGTGGGTAAGTCGACCCTTCTGGGCACGATGGCCAGGCACACCGCGGCGGATGTCAGCGTCATTGCACTCGTCGGCGAACGTGGCCGTGAGGTTCGCGACTTTATTGATAACAACTTGGGCCCCGAAGGCTTGGCACGCAGTGTGGTTGTTTGCGCTACCAGCGATCAGCCGGCTCTGCTCCGCATCCGTGCGGCGAGTGTTGCTGCTGCTATCAGCGAATACTTCCGGGACCAAGGCTTAGACGTGATGCTCATCATGGACTCGGTCACCCGTTTTTGTCAGGCTCAACGACAGGTCGGGCTTGCTGCGGGCGAGCCGCCAGCCACCAAGGGCTATCCGCCGAGCGTGTTCTCCATGCTCCCGACGCTTCTCGAGCGTTCCGGCCGGACCAGCAAGGGATCGATCACCGGTATTTATTCTGTTTTGGTCGAGGGTGACGACATCAATGAGCCGATCTCGGATGCGTGTCGAGGTATTCTCGATGGCCACATCCAGCTGTCGCGTGACCTGGCACAAAAGGGGCATTACCCCGCGATTGATGTGCTTTCTTCGGTTAGCCGTGTTGCCGACGATGTGACCGGGCCCGATCAGCAGGCCGCGAAACGCCAGGTATTAAAGCTCATCCACAATTATCAGCAGGTTGAAGACCTCCTGAATATCGGCGCGTACGCACCGGGTTCCAACCCCGATTTCGATCTGGCCATTCCTTGTAACCCAGCGGTCGATCGGCTGTTGCAGCAGGGGCGAAACGAAGTCAAAGGATCTGCGGACTTCAACGTTGCCCGTTCGCAGCTCATGGCACTTATCCAGCAGCTGCAGCAAGCTCAATTACAAATTAACCAACGAACAAGACAGCCGGCCCCGCAGGCGGCTCGGTAAAGGTATAGCAGGAACGACGTAGTCGGATCGCTTAGAAAATAACGTATGGCCAAGTTTCAATTCAAATTCATGACCTTGCTGGCGCATCACCACCGAGTGGAAGATCAGCGGCAGCGTGAATTGGCTCAACGCCTGCGGACCCGCATGATTTTTCATGATCAGATCCGTGAGATGCAAGACACGATCCGAGGCTCGAAGCAGTCTCTGGCTGATGGCCTTGTTGGTCAGGTCGACCTGACGCGCGTCGGGCAATTCGCCCGGTACTCCGGCCACGCCGCGATGCGTGCTCGGCAGATCGTTGTCCGTCTTGCTGGGGTCGAGAAAGAAATCGAGGAGGCCCGCAAGGTTCTTCTGGAAGCGACTATGAAACGTAAGAGCCTGGAGCTGCTTCGTGAAAAACACGAAGCGGAATGGAATTACGAGCAGAATCGTCGCGAGACCAACGATCTGGATGAATTGGCGACCACACGGTACGCACGTCAGATGATGATGGGCGGTGCTTCATGAAAATGATGTGGAACCTGTTTGTTGGAATTGTGATAGCCAATGTTCTCTTTTGGGGAGGGTGTGTTGGTTGGATGTACGCCGGTGGTTACACCAATCAAGAGCGGATCGACAATCTGGTAGAGGCCTTTAGCCTTACGGTTGACGAAGAGGCCGCGTTGGAGGCTGATGCGGCATTGGTTGCGGAAGAAATTCAGCAGATACTTGAGCAACAAGCCCGCCTCGAATCGATCGGCAAAGGTCCGACCACGTTGCGTGAGCAGCTCGATAAAGCTCAGCAGGCGGATGAGACTTCGCTTGAGCGAATCAAGTTTTTCAACAATCAAAATCAGGCGCTTCGGCAGGAGATGGCCCGGTTTAAGGCAGATCACGGCCGCCGTGTCGAACAGCTTGCCGTAGACCGCAAGGCATTCGAGCAGGAAGTTGAGGATCGGGCGAAACAAACACGTGACGCGGATTTTCAGCAGACGATCGAGTTGTACGAAACACAGGCTCCAAAGCAAACCAAGATGGCTTTCCAGGTTTTGATGGCTCAGGGGCAGACCGATCAGGTCGTGGCGTACCTCGCCGCGATGAGCCCTCGGAAAGCAGGCAAGGTACTTGGGCAGTTCAAGTTGCCTGAGGAAATCCCCCAGGCCGTGATCCTGCTAGAGAGATTACGTACGCGTGGGGAATTCAAGTTGAACGAGAAGACACCATCGGTAGGAAATCAATCATGAGCACGCTGGCCGTATTCAGCCAAACCGTCTCGGACCTGATCCCCGCGCGTAAACCAGCGCCGCCTGCAGCGGCGGACCGTCCGGAGTTTGATCGCCAGTTGGAAGATGCGGGCGAACGGTTTGATAAATCCGGTCCTGTTGCAGAAAAAACGCAGGTGACAAAGCCCACCGATGAGCGTGCTGAAGCGAAGACGGTTGATACGTCTGTCGACCGTGACACGCAA
>JAESUN010000171.1 GCA_016763045.1 Opitutaceae bacterium
GAAGCTTATAGGTTTCATTAAATTCTAAATATGGCCCTAGAGCATTTTTGCTTCCATAAATACGAGGTAGTTTTACAAGTTCCTGTATTAGTTTGCTTTGTGTTTTTTCTTTACCAGATAACAAAAAGTCTTGAATTGTATTTATGACTGCAAGAGCATCATCTTCAGGAAACCCTTCTCTTGATATTAAAATAGTACTCTTATCTGTATCAAGGTGCATAAGAACACGCACGTTTATATCAGGCGTAATACTACTAGTCGGTACACTAGCAAGATCAACCTCTCCTGATAGAATACTACTTAATGCCGATATGTCTGTGCTTTCACTATAACAGGAGGTGTTGTTTATTAACTGGCAAAGGCCTGAAGTGTCTACACCTGCAATAGTGTGCTTTTTACCAATAAACCTCTGTTCCGCATGTGCCCCTGCAGGAAAGAATAGAGACATAGATAGTAAAAATGTGAATATAGATAGGTATTGCATTCCCTTACCCTATATAGATAGGATTAAAATTCAATTAAAAGTGTGATAAGTACAGTTATGGCAATTAAAAAGTTTTATTTTTATTAATTTGAGGTCAGAAAAATTTTAAAGACATTACTAATCAGCTTCAAGACAGCTCAACGGAGTTTTATCACAACGACTATATGTAATAACGTCAATTTCCATTTTTAAATTTCCACGACGACTTAAACATTTACTTTCATATAGCTCCTTTAACAAAGGAGCTTTTTTTACATCGCCAATTGAAATAGTATCATGATCTTTTTCCTTCATAATGAGCTCAACTCTAGTCTCAATAACATTTGTAAAAAAGGCTTCATATCCTGCAACCTGATCCATACCAGCACTCACCGCACTAGGTGTCTCTGGCTTAAATTCAAGAATCTCACAACGTTTAGCAGAAACACAATCAGGACGTTTTTTACTACCTGGAATAGCCACATCATTAAGGTCACAATTATACTTACTCTCTAGTGATTTATGCATCGTTTTACCGTAGTTAATCCAAGTCTGTATACTAGGGCTACGACTACCTTTTAAATGATCTTCCTTAACAAGTGCATCAAGACCTCTTTTCCTCTTAGCCATATTATCCAATATACGTTTAACTTCTTTGTCCTTTGCACGGTCATAAAGTTTTTCTCCACGCCTTTCCAAACCACTATACTGGTGCTTCAATAAAGGAATTAATTTTTTAACAACAAATGTAGCTTCACTATTTGCTACTTTGTTATACGCGGCAAGATCAGGATTTTCTCCTGTCTCATAATCCCCTCCACAATATGCTTTTCTAATCTTAACTTGTGCATCACAACTGGTTCTAAATATAATACGTGTTTTCTCAAACCACTTCTCGCCATCTTCAATAAACTTCTCTGCTGCAACATCAATATCTTCAAGTTGCTCAATAGCCTCTTCAATATAAGGAAGTTTTTCGCCATCAGTTAAAGGCTCACATACTTCATCAATATCTTTAATTGCACCTTTCATATGATCTTTAATTGCATCTGCAGCTGAATCTAAAAGCTTTTCAGGCCCATTCCAAAGCCCCTTACGATAAGAAAAAGATTTAGCATCTCTTAAAATACTATCCGTACTCTGGTACAACTTAGCTGAATCTTTGATCAATTTTTCAACATCATCCGCCATGTCATCTGCTGCATCTTCTATTTTATCTGCATCATCAGGATCACCATCTGCAACCATATCATCAACTTCTTCGGTAAGATCTTCATTAATTTTTGTACAGACATTATCTACAGGATCTAACTTATATTGATTAAGCTTAGCTGTCTTAAGGTCACCAAGAGCACTGTTAAAGTCTTTTATTACACTAGGATACTTCTTTACAATTTCCTCAGCATCACGATCGCCACTACTTACTGGCGCTAGCTTTACAACATCCTTGGAGACCTCAGAAAGTGATGCAGGAATACGAGAAATGCTTCTTGCATCTTTATCTTTTGGGACTTGCTTAAGAAGACTTTCAACTTTCTTCATCTCTCCCTTAATACTATTCATTAACTTCTTGCGTTCAGCCGCATCATCAGCAACCGCTGAAGAAGAAAATCCTAGCAAAGAAACTGATACTAAGATTGATATGTATTTTTTAGATGTAATAACCATTTAAAACCTTCTTTCTTAGTATCTTTAGTATTTTTTTACACGCAAAGAACTTGCGCCATAATTTTGAGCCTCTGGATTTTTAGGAAAAGGTAAACCATCCTTAAGATTAACCTTAGGGGCATAGCCACTAATGCTATAACCATCACCTCCAGTATCTAAAGAAAGCGCCAAATCCAAACCAGATATAACACTATTGTCATCTTCTTCCTCTTCTACTGAACTATCATCTACAATAGAATCTTCCGTGACATCTTCAGAATCAGCACCCTCCTCTAAACCTGCCATCAAGCCCTCAAGTTCTGATAGACCTTCATCTTCGCTAGATGTTTCTTCTGCAACAACAGCATCCTCTTCAAGTGGAGCATCTTCTTGAGTCTCTTCACCATATTCAGCCTGAGCCTCAGAACGCTCACCAGTACCTGTGATTGATTTTGTTTTTGGTACACCCAATCCTAAATCAGGGTCAAAGCTTACATTGCCAGATACATCCCAGTTAAAATCATCTTCAAGGTCTTCTGCAGAAAACACACTATGCGTTCCAGATCCAGCAAACTTTCCAACCACGGCACCAGAGGAGAGGTCGTTTGTTCCAAACATCATACCGTTCCCATAAAACAGGTTGTTATTAATGCTTATCTTAGGACCTTTTGTATCATCCCACTGAGGGAAAATTGCACCACCATAATTATAAGCAAACAAATTATCTTCAATAACGATATGTTCTGCTGAATATTTATTTCCAATTTCTAGCGTACCTGGGTTAGAAGTGGTTCGATCTGGATTGTAAGGCCAATTCAAAATAAAACTATTTCCCTTTACATGATATTTCTTCAACATCTTATTTGAAGATGGAGAAGCAACAACCCAAGTATGTATATTATTAAAGAATATATTATTTTCTAGAATAAGTTCAGGATTAGAGCCTGCTACACGAATTAAAGGTCCACCTACTCCCTCAGCAGCAGCAACAAAAGTATTATCCGCAATAGTAAGTTTTTCAGTTGTTAGATATCCAAAAGCCAGCTGATCAAAAGTACTTGACCCAAACTTTGTCATAGAATTTGTCTTCCTGTCATAGCTATTGCTCGGAGTTGTATCAATAGTCAAACCGGACAATACTAAGGTTTTTAATGCGTGCTTTTTACCCTCAAACGTTAATACATTACTTGAACGATTAGGGCTTACCTTTAATATTGTTTGCGTTACGAATGGGTCACGTTCAGAAAAATTATCATTCCACCCACCGAGTATTTTCAAGTTTGCCTTAGGTGCAATGGTATCTGGGAAAATCCAAAGGCCCGCTTTTGCCTTTCCTTCATATTCACCATGAGCAAGTTTAATAGAAACCGTACAACTACCACATGAGGTTAAATGAGATGATGCCGCAATAAATGCTTTATGGATTTTTCGTTCGACTGTGCTTCCGTCAGTTTGTGCAAGAGTAGTTGCATACTCATTTGCTGGTGTATTTTTTGGTGCAACATATATTGTTAAGTCTTTTGCCGCTAATACACTAGTCGATGCCGTAATTATAAGTGCTGTTGAAATAGATAAAGTTAACGTTTTCATAACATATCCCCAGTTATTGTTCATATTTTTATCGAACAATAACTGTATAATATTTAAGAAAATAAACAATCCTCTTAGATGAAAATGAGTGATAAGCCAATTTATGGCAATCGGCCAAAAGCGAACGTTCAGTCCTTATCATAATGCTCACCCAGGCGCATTATCAATCAAACTGTATAGGAGCCCCATTTTTATCAAAAGCTAGAAAATTGGATAAACTTCCACCGCTTTCTACAGTTTGGACCATCCTTTTTAAGGACTGTGTTGCCTCTTCGGAACTAGGCACAATACCGTTCTTACCAGAGAGGCACGCTATTAATACAATTTGCCATTCTTGTCTCATGCTTTCAGACTCTGTTACTAAGTCAGCAAAACTACCCAACTCGTTCAGATTTTTGTCAACACACATAATAGGTTCTAACTCGCCACCTTGACCAGAATGGAATCTAGTAGATTGCTCCCCCTTATGATGTTTAGGTAGAGATGTTTTTAAAAAAACAA
>JAESUN010000172.1 GCA_016763045.1 Opitutaceae bacterium
AATAGCTTCCACCCGAAAAACTCGTCGAAACGATCAGGGACCAAAAACCTATGCTCATTAACTTATAGTAGTGGAAACGAGAGCCCAAAACCTTTGGCACCATATAATAGAGACCAGCCAAGCCCAACGCTATAAACCATAGTCCATTCAGACTACTCATATACCAAGCACTGGTGATCGACTGCATAACGCCTCTGGTCGGCTCACAAACTAACATCAGCTGGGCAACCGCAGAAAGCCATGGGAAAGAGAAAAAAGCGGCAAGAATGAGCCACTGTGAAACATAAGACTGTTTTGTAGCTCGATGCCGAAAGATACTAACTCCTGCGACGCCTATTACGAGATATGCAATAAATAGCAATGGCATCACATAAGAGGGAAACTCCATCCACCCGACTCCAAGAGAATCTCCCTTCAAAATACCAACGGTCCCTAAGAGAACTCCAATATTCCAAAAAACAGCGGCCACCACCATAGAACCATTTCGATGAATCTTGGAATGAGAGAGTCGGGCCATAATCCACAATCCGACGGCAAGCCCTATGTTAATTCCCCAGCCATAAATGAACGTATTCGTAGCTGCAGGATAAACTCGCCCATACGTAAAAATTTCACATTGCCCCAGGAAATCAGGAGTGTGCAGCTTGAACGAAGCAATCAAAGCTAAACACGTACTCACAATAAGCCAAAGAGTTCCTGCTGCAATGAAGACCAAAGCAGGTCCTCGAGCCGAACGATCAATTTCATTCAACTCAGACCGACCAGTAGATTCATTTATTTTAAAAACCGAACTCATAGAAGAAAAATTTATAACGGATGCTCGCTTGGTTTATCTGATTGATGCAAAATTTAAAAAGGATGGACCTAATTCTCCTGAGATTGAAGTTCCTTAAGAGTTAACTCCATTGCCCTATCGACAGGGAGATGGATCGTGCCTTTTTCCTCATCGATCCAGGTATATTCAGATGTAAGCTTTGATTGATCCGAACGAACTTCTGAAAGAAGCTGCGCGCGCTCAGCAGGAGTTTTCGCTCCTAGATGGAGAGCCTCTGGCAGAGTCGGAGAATACTGATTGCATACGATAAACCCAAAAGCCAGGAAACCGGCAATAATAACGAGAGTTGAAAAGAAACAACACACGCATGAAGGGGAAGATTTCAGCTTACTCATGGTAGTTTAAAGATTCAAGGATTCGAGGGTCGCGGATAGGAATCGGCCGAGTCTTATTAAAGCTTCGGAGAAACGCCCAGATACAGATTCCTCCTATACCAATCAATGCCGTAACATCCCAGACAGAGACTCCAAATTCAAAAGGATTGCCTTCGCCATCTTTTTTATACGGAAGAATATTATAATAAAAATCGAGTAGCTGAGTGAGCAGAACCCAAACACAGATGAAAATCATTCTGCCCTTAATCAGTTTATTTCGATGTCCAAGCAAAAAGAAAAGCGGGAAGAAAAAATGTGCAAAAATGAGCGTATATCCCACATAACGCCAATTCCCATGTTCACGGATGACATACCAAAAAGTTTCCTCCGGAATATTCGCATTCCAGATGAGGAAATACTGTGAAAACGAAATGTAAGCCCAAAAAACAGTAAAGGCTAACATCATATTTCCCAGTTGAAGCATATGGCTTCGGAGAAAAAGACCCTTGAGAGCATTTCTGGATAAGAAAATACAGATCAAAGCGATCGTCGCCAATGCAGCTCGCATGGCACCAGTGAAAAACCATACACCATACATGGTCGAGAACCAGTGATAATCCAAACTCTTGAGCCATAAACAAGCAATCAGTGTAGAGCTAAAAGCAACAACGGGAATTCCTAGAGCAGCCATTTTACGACAAGTGGTCGTGTGCGCTCCAGAGCCATCTTCATCCTGTGTAAAAGAAGCTTTGCGAAAACGACTCGAAAGCCAAATCCAGGAAACAAAAGAAACCAGATAAATAATGACAAAAGTAGGAAAATTCAGCAGAGCTGATTTTTTCACATACAAAATATCCGAACCAACGGTTCCATGTCCTCCAATCGTCGATAAATCAAAATGAGGATCCATCCACTTCCAGATTAACGAAGGCTCAAAATACGACAGAATAATCAATGGGAGAAAAAACAATGCCAACCAGGGAAAAATAGCTAAGCTATGCTCTAACGTCCGACGAATAACTGTCGACCAGCCTGCATCAAAGATATGGTGAAGCATGACCATCAGCAACAAACCAAGTCCAATAGCAGTACTATAGGCAGATGCTAACAACCAGGAGGATGCAACCTCCTTGGGATACATGAAAAAACCGATACTCGTAATCAGCAGAGCAATTACCCCAATGGTAAGAGCCACGGTTGGCTTACCAACCGGCTTAGAACCGGAAATGGATGATTTTGCGGATGGGTTACTCATAATCCAAGCTCCGATCTTTTATCAGCAGGAACATCTTCGATCGTTCCCAGTTGTGCACGTTGTAAAACTTTGAGGTAAGCAACAATAGCCCATCGATCTTCAACCGTAAGCTTATCTCCGTAGCGACCCATTGTGTTTTTACCGTTAGTTATCGTATTGAAAATCTCACCTTCTGGCATCGTGAGCAAATCAGCTCTCGTATATGACGGAGTCGAAAGCATGCCATATTTCTTGGTAATTCCATTCCCATCACCAGACTCTCCATGGCATACTACGCAAAAAATCGCATATCGATCTTTTCCGCGCTCCAATAATTCCTGAGTCACGTCCATGGGAAACCCACGAGCAAACTCTCCTTTCGAGTCTTTCCCAAAAGCAAGATGATCATCCTCTAAAAAAGATCCACGTGCCACCGCATGAGCGGGCACAGGTCGATCCGCACGGCCATCTGCGAAAAAAGCACTTTTGCCCTGAGGCATGTACTTCGGCTGATGATCCATATCATTAAAAATTTCAATCGGTGGTTTTGTCGACTTCGAACCTCTGAATCCCAGAATCGAAATAGTAGCGACCACCACAAAAGCAAAAGTCAAAACAACGTAGCGCATCTTATTCTTCCAACTCCTGGATTTCTAAACTACCCACATCTGAGAGGAGTTTATTGGTTTCAGCTTTATTGAACTCTGGATCAGAGTTTTCAATCACTAGGAAAAATTGATCATCCGAGCTCTTATGAATATCATCATACTTCAAAATAGGATGATAATGCATCGGCAATCGGTTCAAAAGAAACATTCCGATAATCGTGCCAAAAGCGGCGAGCAAAATAGTCAGCTCATACGATACAGGAAAAGCAAACATCGGACTGAAAAAAGGTTTTCCACCCACAATCAGTGGATAATCGAACTTATTCATGAAGAAGATCATCGACATCCCAATGGTAAAACCGAGGCTACCCCCAACTAGAGTGAAACGAGGAACCCGCGAACGGCGTAGTCCCATGGCACCATCCATTCCATGAATAGGAAATGGAGTGATGACATCCCATTTCTTGTAACCGGCATCACGCACCTTTTCCGCCGCGCTCATGATCGCAGCTGGAGTGTCAAATCTGGCAAGTAGCCCGTAGACTTTATTCGACATTATATCTCTTAATTTGAAGGTTGATTAGTGCTGATGGTGAGGATCCGCAGCAGGACTCACCGCTTTGATTTCGGCCATCGCCATTAAAGGAAGGAAACGAATGAACAAGAGGTAGAGGACTGAAAAGACCCCGAAGGTTCCTGTATAAGTGAAGATGTCGACAATTGTCGGAGAAAAATAACCCCAACTCGAAGGCAAGAAGTTGCGCGCAAGAGTTGTCACAATGATAACAAACCGCTCAAACCACATCCCAATGTTAACAAAAATCGATATGATCCAGACAAGTGCTATATTGCTACGGATTTTCTTAAACCAGAATAGCTGAGGAGTCACAACATTACAGAAAAGCATGATCCAGTAGGCCCAAGCATACGGGCCAAAAGCACGATTCACGAAGGCAAAGAGCTCAAATGAATTGGCCCCATACCGTGCGATGAAAAACTCCATCCCATAAGCATAGCCAACGATACTTCCTGTCGCCAAAATGATCTTCCCCATACAATCAATATGATACTGGGTAATCAAATCATCCAAACCGTAGATAGCACGAAGTGGGAGCATCAAAGTGAGCACCATTCCGAAACCGGAGAAAACCGCACCTGCCACAAAATAAGGAGGAAAAATAGTAGTATGCCATCCAGGAATCAAAGCCACAGCAAAGTCGAACGACACGATCGTGTGAACAGAAAGAACCAGTGGAGTCGATAACCCTGCCAAAATAAGGTAGGCCATTTCGTAATTGCTCCAATGACGATTGGAACCGCGCCACCCCATAGCAAAAACACCATAAAAAAACTTACGGATCTTTGTCTTCGCCCGGTCACGAACAGTCGCCAAATCAGGAATCATACCGACATACCAGAACAAGACTGAGACGGTGGCATAAGTGGAGACCGCAAAAACATCCCAGAGCAACGGACTCCTAAAATTAGGCCAAATACCATTCGCATTAGGTAGTGGAAATAACCACCAAGCAAGCCACACCCGGCCAACATGGAAAACAGGAAAAATACCCGCACAAACCACCGCAAAAATCGTCATCGCTTCGGCAGCACGGTTAATGGAAGTCCTCCATTTCTGCTTCAGCAGACATAAAATAGCCGAAATAAGAGTACCCGCATGGCCAATACCAATCCAGAAAACGAAGTTAACAATCGCCCACCCCCAATTAAGCGGATTGGCCAATCCCCATACGCCAACACCTGTTGAGACGAGGTAGACAATACCCACAACAGTGAACGAAGCGAGGAAGCCAGCGACACAGAAACATACCCACCACCAGGTAGGAGTCTTTTCTTCGATAATCCCGCAGATTTTTTCAGTTATCCAAGAAAAACTCCGGTTATTACCCACCAGATCAGCACGTGGCATGATGACTGGATCAACCTCTTTGAGGATCGGATGGGATTCAGTTGTCTCAGCCATTAGTGATGTCCTCCTTCGTTAGCAGAACCATGTGCATTCGGCGCACGTGCTTGTTCGGTCGGTGCATGATCACCTCCTACATGAGGATTCTTTGTATCGTATTCAACTCGACTTAAAGGGTTGGATTGGTAGTCCGGCATTG
>JAESUN010000023.1 GCA_016763045.1 Opitutaceae bacterium
CATGGGGAGGGTTTGTTCTTGCTCAATTAACGGAGTGCTGATCATGAAAATAATCAGCAGAGCAAAGCCGAGGTCGATCAAGGCAGTTACATTCAGCTCCGAAAGAGCTGTCATGGATTTTTTCCTATGGAAAGAACGCGCCATGGTTTTTTAGCGGCCTTCCAGTTCGATTCTATCTGCCAGTTCACTGGCATAGTTTTCCAATTCCGTCACCATTAACTTGGTTTTAGATAAAAGGAAATTATAGCCAAAAACAGATGGGATCGCAACGAGCAGGCCTGCGACAGTTGTCAGCAATGCGCCTGAAACACCAGGCGCTAGTGATTGCAAGCTGGCGGTATTTTGCATCGCAACGGCTCCAAAAGCATCCATCACTCCCCAGACAGTTCCTAACAAACCGAAAAAAGGAGCACCCGATACGATCGTTGCTAAAAAAATCATCGACGATTCATAGCCGAGTGTTTGCTTGGCCACCGAACGCTGCAGAGCATTTTCGGCGTGCTCCAGCCTTGCTCTATTCAGAGTGGAATCCTCTTCGCCTGATTTTCGAACAACTCTCCAATAGGCTTCCAGGGCTTCGCCAAGTAGATTTCCGTAAGGAATGGCAGAGGAAATGTTAAACGTCTCGGGAAGATCGATGAGAAATCGCTGCTCCTTGAGCTTTTGCTCAAAACCGAGGTTATAAAGCCTCACTCGTTTGAGCTCAAAATGCTTGCCGATCATGATCGTCCAGGCAATTAAACTGAAAATCGCCAAGGTCCCTATGATTACTTTTCCGGCCCCATTGGACTGGTCAAAGTAGGTGAAGAGAGAAGGTCCATCTGCCTGGGCCAACAGTGGCGTAAAGAAACGCATCACAAACATATCTTAAATGTTTGGTGAGTTTTCTCCCGCAATCAATGGAAATCAGGAAAGAATTTCATATAATTGCTATTAGAGAGGATTCTAATTGCTGTTTTCAGCTCCATTCTTTTCATCTTCAGAGTATTTAACTATGGAATTTCGCGATAAAACACTTGAGGAACTACAGAAACATCGGAGCACGGCTTCTGCAAAAAATGCCTTGGTCGGTCTAGATGGATTCATCGATGAGATTGTTCACCCGGTTGCGCAGCGACGTGGCCAGGGGGACGACTTTACGGCAATGAAAAAGATCGCGGAGTTCGGCCAGAGGATTGTCGATGCTGCGGGAAAAAGCACCAATATCGAATTGGCCCCAAAACTGGAGAAACTGGGGGGAAATGGGCCTATCATGGCGAACGCTCTTCATGAAGCTGGAGTCAAGACACGCTATATCGGCGCTTTAGGGAAACCGGATATCCACCCTCTCTTTAAAGACTTTGCGAAAAAAACAGACGCTATTTCGATTTGTGACCCCGCTCATACCACTGCGGTGGAATTTGAGGATGGCAAAATAATGCTAGGGACAATGGCGAGTCTGGATAAAATCACTTTTGATGAAGTGATCAAGACGATGGGAGAAGGCGCCTTCCTGGATCTCTTCTCTCGAATGGATCTCATCTCTCTGATCAATTGGACGATGGTTCCAAACATGACAGCGGTGTTCACTGGCCTGCTGGAGAAAGTGCTCCCTATCCTCCCTCCGCATGAGCACCGGATTTATTTCTTTGATTTATGTGATCCCGAAAAACGCTCCCAAGGTGATCTTATCACGGCCCTGGAAACAATGATGCGCTTTCAATCTTACGGGACGGTCACCCTCGGATTGAATCTAAAAGAAGCACGACAAGTCGGCGATGCCCTGGGTATTCCAACGCAGACGGTTGATGAAAAGGGATTAAAGACTCTGGCTTCACTGATTCGTCAAAAACTTGAGATTGGAACTGTTGTTGTGCATCCGAAAGAGTCCGCTGCTTGTGCGACACGTGAAGATACTTTCTGGATACCGGGCCCTTATGTTGAACAGCCTCTTATTACCACCGGCGCTGGTGATCACTTTAATGCAGGATTCTCTACGGGGCAGTTGTTGGGACTTTCACCTCTTGGTTGTTTGACTCTGGGTGTTTCGTTTTCGGGCTTTTATGTGCGAACGGCCAAAAGCCCGAGCTTGAGCGATATTGAAGAATTTATCCGCAACTGGAAATAACCGGAACGCATTATGAGCTCACAACAGACAGGCGTTCTCATTTCATTCGAAGGTGCTGAGGGAAGTGGTAAATCGACGCAGATTGATCGACTGGTCACCCATCTGGAAAAGTCGGGGCACGAAGTTCTCGTAACCCGCGAACCGGGAGGCACTGAAATCGGCGAAGAGATAAGGCATCTTCTTATTCATAGTAAGAGTAATTCGGCCATGACGCCGGAAGCGGAATTATTGCTCTTTGCGGCCAGTCGAGCACAGCTCGTCCGCGAATGTATTTTGCCAGCCTTGACTACAGGTAAAGTGGTTATCTGTGATCGTTTTCTTGATTCGACGACAGTGTATCAGGGCGCGGCGCGCAGCATTGCGATGGATCCGGTAAACCAAATCAACGCCTTTGCAGTTGGAGATGTGATTCCATCACTAACGATTGTTCTAGATGTTCCCGCTGAAGTGAGTCTCTCTCGCGTTAAACGTAGGGCCTCAGATCTCCCGGACAGAATGGAGCAGGAGAATATCGATTTTTACCGGTTGGTTCGTGAAGGTTATCTCATCCTAGCAAAATCACTGCCCGAACGGTTTTATGTGCTGGATGGGACGAGCGCAATCGAAGAACTGGACACTGCTATCTGGGAAAAAGTTAAAACCCATTTGGAGAAAAAGGAGCTCAGTTGTTCGAACTGAGCCGTTTTCAGAAGTTGCCTATACTATAAGTGATGAATTCCCCTTCCACCCCTCCTCTCCAAGTTCTGGATAAAGCCATTACAAAAGGACGCTTGGCTCATAGTCTGTTGATTTATGGGCAAAACTTTTTGGCTTTGGAGGATCTTGCGATCCATTTGGGAAACCGATTGCTGCAGATAGGTGAAAATCAATCACCCTTATCTCATCCTGATTTTTTTACGCTCCGCCCTGCCAAAAAGATGCGGCAAATTCTGGCTGAAGATACCCGTGAGATGATTCGTAAAATTCAGCATTCGCCACAAGCGGGAGACCATAAAATGGCGGTGGTTTTTGAGGCAGATAGAATGAATCAATCTGCGGCCAATATCTTTCTAAAAGCACTGGAAGAGCCTCCTCTGAATACAACAATCCTTCTGCTGACGACTCGTCCCTATTCTTTGCTCCCCACGATACGTAGTCGTTGCTTGCTCTTTCGGGTGCCAGGGAGCCCGCATGCTCTGGAGAACGAAAAGGCTATTCAATGGCAGAAAGATTATCGGCAATGGCTGGATGATACGGTGTCTGGCCTTTCGGATAAAAGCCTCATCTGTCGACAAGTGATGGCGCTCTACGGTTTAGTCGCTCAATTTTCAAACATCCTGGAGGAAGTAACGAAGGAGATCTTGGCGCAAAAGGAAGAGGGAAAAAATAGTGCCCTCTCGTCGGATGAAAAAGCTGCTTTAGAGGCGGGTATTTCCGTTTCGGTCCGCCAGCAGTTCTTCTCTGAAATAGAAACAAGCACGATGAATTTTGCACGTGCCCTGCATGAGGAAACAGGTCTGGAACCGCGTCAGCAATTAGTCAGTAGTATCGCAAGTTTGGAACATTCCTCAGGACTTCTTCGCTACAATTTCAATGTAAACAGCGCTTTGGAAATATTTCTCCTCACCTCAATGCGTATCTGGGCGTCTCTCAAGAAACCATAGAGAGATCTTAATCTGACAAAAGAAACGACTGCACTTTTGAAACGAATTCGTTTCTCGTATCAAAATGCGGATTATGGCCGCTCTCCTCTATCTGATGAATTTCTGCGGATGGGAAATGCCGGGTAACAATCGCTTCGTCTCCTTCGGCGAAATAAGAGGACTTTCCACCTATGAGCAGGAGGACTTCTCCATCGTAACGATCTGCTGCCTTCAGAGGTGATTGCTCCAGGATGCTCGAATATTTTTCCAGCACCGAAAGATTCACTATCCATTTTAGCTTACCCTCTTCTCCTCTACCGAGGTTTGTTAGAAGAAACTGCCTCAAAAGGTCATCCTCTATCCACTCTTCCATCTGTTTTTCGGCGGCACTGCGCGAGGAGGTGTTTTCTAGAGCTACGCTATGCATCGCGTTGAAATCCACGGTATGCGCTGGAGGGTATTTTTTCGGGGCGATATCCACCACGACCAAACGTTGCAGAACCTCCGGGTGATAACAGGCCAGATACATCGCTAACTTTCCACCCATACTATGACCAATGAAATGAGCGGATGATAGTTCGTTCTCAGACATCCACGTCAGAATATCTGCGGCCATGACCGCGTAATCTTGTGTGTCGGCCCAAGGAGATTGTCCGTGATTCCTTAGATCCAGTGCATACACATGGAACCATTGGGATAAATCCCGTCCCACGGTTTGCCAGTTGCGCGATGAGCCCAGAAACCCATGGAGAATAATGAGCGGAGGGTTTCCGCTTCCACCAAGGTCTCGATGATAAAGATGCATAGGGCAGAATCTGACGATTCCTCTTCAAGTTGCTACCTGAAAAATCAAAGAATGGGTAAACTGGTTCTCCCATCTGCTAAGGTTTGAAAAATAATCGAAGTTTTGCACTTGAACTTTGCATTCAGTGAGAAGCTTTTTCAGGATCACCTTTTTATGTCGCCCTGCCTTTCGTTATGATTCGCAGTAAGACTCTCAAACAGCCCTATGACTACGACTAAAAAACTCACTCCGATGATGGAGCAGTATATGGAGATTCGGGAAAAGCTCCCCTCTGATACTCTTCTGCTTTTTCGTCTCGGCGATTTTTACGAAATGTTTCATGATGATGCGGTCGAAGGTTCCCGTATTTTAGGCATCACGCTGACCCAGCGTCATGATTACCCGATGGCTGGCATGCCTTATCATTCTGTCGATGGCTATGTGAATAAACTCCTCAAGGCGGGGAAAAAGGTAGCCATCTGCGACCAGCAGGAAACACCCGTTCCTGGAAAACTCGTGAAACGTTCTCTTAGTCGGATTCTGAGTGCCGGGACCACGATCGCAGACAATCAAATAAGTGCAGAAAAAAACCATTTCTTAGCCAGTCTGCTGTTAAACAAAGCGGGCCTACATCTGGCCTGGATCGATTTGACAACCGGTAATTTTCGCATCGCATCCGATGAAAACCCCGAAAACTTACTCCCTGTCTTAACCTCTCTCGATCCATCCGAAATAGTGCTCGTGGAAGACAGTGTTTCCATTTGGAAAACAAATATCCACGAAAACCCTATTTACGAGCAGCTCCTGCGCATCACTACAGGGAGAACTCTTTCGGAGCTTCCGTCGTTTCACTTTGAAATCGCTGATGGAGCCAAGCTGGTCATGGAAACACTTGGAGTGCTCAATCTCGAAGGGTTTGGAATCAAGACCACTCATCCCGCTCTCGGATCTGCCGGTGCCCTCCTTCACTATGCGACCGAGAATCTCTGCGCTAAGCCGGAAAACCTGGGAAGTCTTCGTGAATACCGTAGCGTTGATACGCTTTTGGTGGATCCATCTACTTTGCGGAATTTGGAAATCTTCGAATCTTCCCGGGGAAACAGAGAAGGCAGTCTTCTGCAGGCGATGGACGCTACCTCTACCGCTGCCGGTGCTCGCCTTCTGGAAGAATACCTCATTTCGCCCAGTCTCGATCTAGTGGAGCTGCAGAGACGACAGGAATCAGTGAGGGCTTTCATCGATGAACCCGGTTCTGCCAAACGCATCAAAGAGCAGTTAAGTGCAGTGAGAGATATTAGCCGTATTATGGGACGGTTGCAAAATCGCTTGCGCAACCCGCGGGAACTCGGAGGTATCCGAGATACGATCCAGCAACTTCCCGGTATCCGTACGACACTGACAGAGATTCCCGGTGAACCCGTTTTAAGTATCCGGGAAAGAATCAGCGAATTTGAAAAACTAACGGATCTCCTCGACCGCGGACTCAAAGACGAACTTCCGGGTCAACTGCAAGACGGAGGATATATCAAGCCGGGCTTTGATGAAGACCTTGATCATCTTCTCGGTCTGACCAGTGATAACAGGACTTGGCTATCGGATCTCGAAAACAGCGAGAGAGAACGCAGCGGCATCAAGAACCTAAAGATTAAGTTCAACAATGCCTTTGGTTACTTCATCGAAATAACAAAGAGTAATCTTCACCTCGTCCCCGAAGCCTATGTGCGCAAACAGACGATGGTGAATTGTGAACGTTTTGTGACTGAAGATCTCAAGCAAAAGGAAAAAGAAATCTTCCATGCAGAGGAAAAATCGAAAGCGCGGGAACTGGAGCTCTTTAGCGAGTTGGTCGAATTTGTTTTGGCGCATGCCTCTCAACTACAGCAAACGAGTGTAGCTCTTGCTGAGTTAGACCTCTTTATCGGTTGGGCCTCTCTCGCCAGGGAATGGGAATACTGCTGTCCTGAGATGGATCACAGTGACCAAATAAATATTACGGAGGGACGTCACCCAGTGGTCGAGCAAATGATGAAAAAAGAGGATCTCGGTTTGGCTGGAAGTTTTTCTTTTGTGCCAAATGATTCTATTCTCGATTCAACAGAGAATCAACTGCTTGTCATCACGGGTCCGAACATGGCTGGTAAGTCCACCTATATTCGTCAGGTAGCATTGATTTCGCTGATGGCTCAAGTTGGTTCCTGGGTCCCTGCGACAAAATGCTCCATAGGGCTCGTCGATCGCATCTTCTCACGTGTTGGCGCGGATGATGAGCTCGCCCGAGGGAATTCCACCTTCATGGTTGAGATGAATGAAACGGCAAACATTCTCAACAATACGACGGACCGGAGCCTTATTATTCTGGATGAAATTGGCCGTGGAACGAGTACCTATGATGGCTTGAGTATTGCC
>JAESUN010000173.1 GCA_016763045.1 Opitutaceae bacterium
AACGCCGAGCAATGGCTTCGCCAATCCCCGTGGTACTTCCCGTTACAATAATTCTTTTCCCAGTCAGTCTCATAATTTCAATCTCGTTTCAAATTCCAGTAAATTCTTCAATAAGAATTCTGTTTCACTTCTATTTTTCTCTTCAAAAAGGTTCGTATCTTTTGTTCTCGTTTCAATCGTTTTAAAAATACCTCTATACTTCAACATCTCCTTTGCGCAAATAGGATATAAATTATTCCTCTGAAAGGTATCGATCCGAGCCAATATTTCGGCAGCCTCACTGGCTTTCTCGGAATCGGCAAAATGTCTACAAAGATAACTCATCAGTTTAATCGAAAAATTGGAATGAACGCCACTGTATCCCGTTCCTCCAAGCTTGAGGCTTTCGATGAGCGTTCCGGCATGAGCATTATATAAACCAAAGTTAGCTCCTTTCATCATATCCAGACGACGAGATATCGTGCTGATGTCACAGGATGTATCTTTCAAAAAGATAAAGCGACCGCTCGAAAGAAGATACTCCAAGACTCTGTCTGACAACAGTCGTTTATAGGGCTGAGGGCACTCATACATGCCAAGTGGTGTATCTGTTTTAAACGCACTCAAAAACCTGTCCAGGTTTTCGATCAGAATATCGTCATTTTCACCTTCTTGCGTGAAGGCATTTGAGAGTAAGACAACCGCATCCACGCCTGTATCCGCAATACGATACATCGTCTCCAACTGCTCTTCAAACGACTTATCGACATGACCGGATGCAATAACGTCCAAATTAGAATTTTCCTTAACAAAACCCGCGAGCTCCACCCTTTCATCGACAGACAGTGCGAACATTTCACTGGACTGACACACGGCAAAAAGGCCATCGGCTCCCCCTTCTTCAAGCCATCGGATAAAAGTCAGCAAACTTTCGTAGTCTATTTTATTTCCCCCGGAAAAAGGGGTGAGCATCACAGGGTAAACACCACTCTTAATATTCAATCTTTATTTCTCCTTTATATAAAAAGGTTATAAGCCAAGTCGCTCGTATTGCTCCACAGGAGCATCACACTCTGCCATGAGGCCACGAAGAGCATCTTCCATTTCACTTTCTTTAGCAGGATCTAAAACCGGAGTCATCTGCCCAGGATCTTTTTCCACATTAAAGAGCATGGTGGGGAGACCGTCTTTCACGCGTTCATCACCCATGATACCTCTATCAGAAGGGATTTTCAGTGTCTGGCATTCTTTGGTAAATTGAAAAGGTACAGCCAATCCACTCGTTTTTCGAAGTTCTTCCGTCGAAAAACTTCCCTGCATATGAGTCGGCATCAATGTGTATTCATTCAGAGGAATGTTTTTTTCCGTCACGGGACCACGCATATAAACATGCTTACCATCAGTCACATTTACATGGTAACCGTGCATTCCAAAAATCCCATATTCTCCTACTTTTTTATCATTCGCTATCGTTTCCTTTAACGATTTCCCCAACATATCTTTGGTTGGTTCCAGTCCAAAAAACTCCAGTAGAGTCGGCGCTAAATCAATCGAAGGCTGAACCAACGAATGGCGGCGTTCACCTTGAACCTTTGATCGAGGATCCCATACGAAGAAAGGTGTCCTCGCTATTTCCTCATAAAACGGCATCCAGCACTTCGCCCAGCACTCGTGCTCCCCAAGCATAAACCCATGATCCGTCCAAACGATTAACATGGTATCGTCCCACATCGAGTGCTCGTCCATCATATCAAGAATTTTTCCAAGGCGGCTATCACACATGCTCACAAGTGATGCATATTCGAAACGCACATGCTCAATTTCTTCCGGCTCTTCCTTAACTTTTCGGTAAGGCGGCCAATCAAAATGCTTCCCCTTATACTTTTCGTAATGCTCTTTGTAGATTGATTTTGATTCCTGAGAACTGAAAAAAGGTTCGTGGGGATCAAACGTCTCGATTTGAAGAAACCAGTTATCTTCTTCCTTATTCCGATTAATAAAATCCATCCCACTTTCAAACGTACGAAACTGAGGGAAATCATCTTCTTTGCTGAACGCTTTTCGATTGATCCAATCCTGGTACCACATCCGGTCATTACGGGGCCAAACGGACTCAGGAACCTCCGGTTTGGCAACCTGCCCTCTCCATAGATCACCCTCCTGCCCCCTGATCGCTTCCCAGGTTGAATATTTTGTGCCGTAATTTCCAGCACCCTCTTCCCAGTAATGGTAATGATCCGTCACGAGATGAGAATGAATACCCGCCTCCCGCAACATCTTGGGCATGGAATCATCAAACGGTTCTAATGGACCCCAACTGCG
Organism: Opitutaceae bacterium; assembly: GCA_016763045.1. Classification (GTDB taxonomy): domain Bacteria; phylum Verrucomicrobiota; class Verrucomicrobiia; order Opitutales; family Opitutaceae; genus NORP342. The sequence continues at coordinate 2,302 of JAESUN010000173.1, forward strand.
ATGCAGAAAATTTGGACGGCCAGTATGTAAATCCCGGCGAGCCGGCATGCAGGGCATGCTGCAAACATAGCTCGTTTCGAAAACCGCTGTTCGCTCTGCCAAACGTTCAAAGTTCGGCGCATGAACCCAGTCACATCCGTAAGGTGGAAGCATGTGACGATTCAGAGAATCAAACATCACCATGATCGCTTTCATATCAAGTCGTCTTTCGTATCAAAATCTCTCATATAAGACCTCATTTTATGTTACGTTTCAGGTTGTTCCCAGGCTTGGGAATAATCACGCTCATGCGGCTCAGGATGCCCACTCATTCCATAACCAGCAGTCGATTGTGACTCTTCTTCTAAGGGGATGAAAGTATACTGAATATCTGCCCCATCGATATCGAATCGATAGAAACCGAGCCTGGGATCACCATCCGGCCAACGATTTTCCCATTGCGACATCGCAATGCCGGGACAGCGAAAAAAACGAATCCCTTCTACCTCCTGAGGTGGACGTCGGCAGTGGATATGCCCACTGAACACGATCTCCACACCAGCCTTTTTAAAGGCCTCAAAGAGTCGTAACCGATGAGGTCGATCAATTGAAAAATACCACTCCAAATATTCTTCTTCCTTTGTAATATCCCAGGACGGCTCATTCAGCTCATCAATAAAGAGGGAATAATGCATCGTCAGGATGTGATGCTCTACTCTCGGAAGAGCAGGAAGTTCCTTCTCCAGCCAATGCCACATCCTCTCTTCATGCGGTAAACCGGATCCGGCAACCGCTGCATACACACCACTGAATCTCACGTTCTTGTGAATAAAACTCCAGGGGAACTCTCCAAAATAATCTGCAAACCGATCCAGCATCTCCCCCGTCAGATTTAGATCAGGATCTTTCCTTCCGGTGCCCCCTTTTTTATCGGTCCATTTATTTCCCGCCTCTATATTACCCGGAATGGCGTAATACGGAAAAGGCAATGCGTCGAGCTCCCGCTTGGCCGTCTCTATTTCAAAATCATGCAGGTGACCATCTCTCGTCAAATCACCTCCCACAACCATCAGGTCGATATCTTTCATTGCTTGCAGCTGGCGATACGCCGTCTGCCAATTATCCATGTATCTTTGTTGAAAACGATACGAACGAGGTGATCCCGGTTGTAAATCGGTAATCTGTATGAATGACCAAGGCTTCATGAAAAATTTCAGTCCACCGTGAAGCAGACCGTCCTGAAGATCAGGACAGTCTATTTCACTTTCGTCAAGAATCCGACGCCTTTTCGCTCTAATAAAACATCGCTTTAGATGAACGACGCTTCCTATTGACCCCTCCCTCATCACCTATACGTTTTCACTCCAGTGGCCACGACTCCGAATATCTTACTCATCACAACTGACCAACAACGCTTTGATCATCTGGGAATCAAAGGAGTCAAAGGAATTAAGACGCCACATCTCGATCGCCTCGGAAAAGAAGGGGTTCATTTTGATAGAGCCTACTGCCCCTCTCCTATCTGCACTCCAACGCGCGTCTCTCTTCTGACAGGTCAGTATCCCTCCATGCATCAGGCTTATTCCATTGGTGTCACGGTAGACCCTTTTCCTCGTCCCACTATCGCTGATCTTCTTTCTGCCTCCGGCTACGCAACCGCCCTCTTTGGAAAAACTCACTTTGTCCGCCGCGAAGATGAAATCCCACATATGACAGGAGAAATAAATCCACCGCCGGAATTTTTCAAAACATGGAAAGGGCCTTATCTCGGATTTGAGGAATATCAAGGAGGCACAGGTCATACCATTAACAAAGTACCCTCCATGCATTACCGTACATTCCTCGAAGAAGCCGGAGTCGATTACCCACAGTGGTTTCCTTCCATGAGCGACTCCTACGATCATCACCAATGCGGCCACTGGGACATCCCCGAGCAATACCATGACACTTCGTGGGTAGCCAGCCTGACAACAGACTATATCGAGAGAAACGCTGGCCAGAAACCCTGGTTCTGCTGGGCCAGCTTTGAAGATCCCCACGAACCATTAGTTTGCCCGGATCCATGGTATTCATCAGTCAATACCGAGGAAATGGAAATCTATGAAGGCTATCGGGAAGGTGAATTTGATGATCGACCCGACCTCTACCGTATGTGCAGAGAAAAAGATTTTACTCCTCTCAATGACGGATCTGTCCAAGAGGACATTCTCGGCGGCGCCGTTCATGAAAAGTGTTCCATCCCTTCCGTTTTCGGAGAATCTTTAAAAGACGAACGAGTCCGAGAAGCAACTCAGGCAACCTTGGGCATGGTTGCTTCTCTCGATGATCGAGTCGGCGCGATCCTTAAAACAATCGAAAAAACCGGACAACTCGACAATACAATCATTATTTACACCTCCGATCATGGAGAAATGCATGGGCACCATGGACTCTGGGGAAAAGGAGTAACCGCCTACGAAGATTGTCAACGAGTCCCCCTCCTCATTTGGGGCCCCGGCTATATAAAGCCACGCGGAACCGTCTCCGGTCTGGCCAATCTGGTTGACTTGCCCAAAACCATTTTAAATCTCTCTGGAGTTCCTCTGCCTCAACATATTCAAGGAACGGATCTAACACCTATCCTCAATGGAACGATCGATTCCGTACAGGACGCTACCCTCGTTGAGCTACGGGCTTCTCAAACAACCGTTAATCAACACACCCTCATCACAGACCGTTACAAATTGGTCGTTTATAAGAACCTCTCCGAAGGAGAACACTATGATCTGGAAACCGATCCAGACCAATATACAAACCTCTGAACAACCCTGTTCATACCTCCTTAAAGCTCGAACTACTGCATCGACTCGCTCGTTTTCATATGGAGAAAGAACCCCTG
>JAESUN010000174.1 GCA_016763045.1 Opitutaceae bacterium
CTCAAGGATGAGTCGGCAGCGATTAGGTTGGAACAATCAGCGAAATCCATTACGTCAGATGAAATGACAAAGCGCCTTGTGAACGAGGTGATAGAACGCATTGCAACGGAACCGGATAATATAAATCACTATAGGGAAGTTATCAGAGGGTATGAAATACTAAAGGATTTGGATCTTGCTTTGAAATGGATTGGGAAAGCGCGGGAGTTGCCGGTGGGGAAAAATGATGCAGATCTATTGAGGCGGGAGTCTGCTTTTAAAATAGAGAAATTGGAAGGAGCTGTCTTAGAACAAAAAAATCGTAGTAGTTCGAAAGAAGAATTGGATGAGCTGGAGGCAGAGTTACATTCCCTCCGAATGGATGAGGCAAAAAATCTGGTTGAGAAGTATCCTACAGAATGGACCTACCGGTCTGACTTGGGGAAACTGTATGATGCTGAGGGTGATTTTGACGCGGCTATTCAACAATTTCAAGCTTCTCAAAGAAGCCCTGTTTTGAGGGTTTCTTCTTTGCTCTCTCTTGGAGCGTGTTTTAAGAAGAAGGAACTCTATGATCTGGCTATGCAGCAATTTGAGACGGCTAAATCAGAGCTGCCGATGATGGATGAGCAGAAAAAAGAGGTGATCTATGAATTAGCGTTATGCTATGAAAGTATGGATAATGCCAAGGCTGCAGGAGAAGAATTCAAACTCATTTATGCCGCGGATATTGGCTTTCGGGATGTGGCGGAGAAAGTTAATAAACTTTATTCCAATTCCTGATCCCCTAGAGGCTGCAAATGAAAGTTGAAACTAGGTCTTCCTTAAAAGTTTATTGGACAGCCTTTATTGGGCTATTTTTTGATTATTATGATCTTTTTCTATTTGTTTACTTAGATCATGTCTTAGTTTCATTTTTTGATCTGAGTGAGCTTCAGGCCGATTGGGCTCAGTTTACAGGTCTTGCTGGAGTCGGAGTCGGGGCGTTGGTTTTTGGTTACCTAGCAGATCGTTTTGGTCGTCGACGTATGATGCTCATCGTCTTTGTGGTGTATTTGGTGGGTGTAGCTGGTCTGAGCCTAGCTTGGGATTTTAAGAGTCTGATTGGGTTTCGTTTACTGGCTTCGTTTGCCTTGGGGGCAGAGTGGGGTCTTAGCCATACTTATCTCTACGAGAATGTGAATAAAGCGAAACGCTACTGGTGGGCGGCCTTACTTCAATTCTCTATCTTGGGTGGGTTGTTGGCTATGTTTATGAAGACACTGGTTCTTCCTTACCTTGGCTGGCGTGCTTTGTTTGCGCTTTCGTTGATTCCTATCATTCTTTTGTTTGCTTGGCGTTTTAAGGCGTTATCTGCTACCGATTTCAAAGAAGATCGAACCAATTGTTCACTGCTCGAAGGGGTACGTAAAAGTTGGGGTCGTTTTCTTCTTTGCCTCCTTCTGGCCAGTTGCGCTATCGCTAGTGGAACGGTGAATATTTTTGTCACCAAAGAACTTCCTCAGAGCCTGCTTTTTAGTACTCTTTTTTGGCTGAATGTTGTTCCAGGGATGTTGTTTGGTGCATGGATTGTGGGACGGTTAGGCGTCCGTCTTTCGATCATTATTTACGCAGTGATGTTGTTGTCTCTATCGGGCTTGGCTTATGGATCGGACTGGGATCAGCGGCAATACGCTTTTGCTTTGGGTTTACCTCTACTTAATGGCATTCCATTTGGATTGATGGGGGCGTATTTTAATGAAGTTTTTGGAGATTTTCGTACGATGCTTTCCGGAGCTGCTTATAACCTTGGTCGAATTCTGGCGGGGTTTTCCCCTTTGCTTATTACGGGATTAAGTCTGGACTCAGAGGGGAATTATTATCTCTTTTCGATTGGGCTAGGCATAGCGATGGTTTTTATCGCATTTTGGATTCAAAAACCAGATACAGAAAATATTTCGGGTTCTTTTTCGTGAGCTTGTTAAACTCTGAAGACAGCTCCGAGTTTTTTTCCAAGGAGGAGCGATAGGGTCCCGATGGTTGCTGCCAGAAAGAGCATGGCCCAAACACCAAGAGCAGAGGCGATAAAACGTCCGTCACCCATCAATTGAAAAAGTTCGAAGATCGCTTTTGTGATGGGGTAGAAGGCTTGTTTTTGAGCGAGGATAAGCGAGTCGGATACCTCTAGCATTGCAAAGGAAAAAACAAGTAGAGCCCCTGCGATGATGTTAGCTGTAACGAGAGGTAGAGTGATTTTGATAGTGGACTTCAGCGGAGGGCAACCGAGGTTTTGAGCAGACTCCTCAAGGGTGACGCTGATTTGCTGGAAGCCTGCGACGGAAGCTCTTACCATGTAAGGAAGCCGCCTGACAGCATAGGCTATAATCAGAAGTGTTGTGGGGTTTTCGATTGGATTGAGGAAATGAAAGAATTTCCCCTCCTGACTCATTGCGATATAGCCGAAAGCGAGGACTAAGCCGGGGATAGCCAGGGGAGCCATGGAAATGGCATCGAGAATCTGCCTTCCCGGTAGTTTTGTGCGGACGATGATATAGGCAATGCCCAGGCCTAGGACGATATCGACGATAGATGAAATACTGGCGTATTTAAGGCTATTGGCAATCGAGGGAACAGTGAGCGAATGTCCCAAAGCCATCGAGTAGTTATCCAAAGTGAAATTATTGGGAATGATTGATGCATACCAATCACTTGAGAATGAAACCAGGATAACGCCGATATGAGGGAGAACGGCTACCAAGGTGATGCTGGCGAAAAAAATGGTGCATAGAAATGAAAAGAGAGGAGGTAGTTTTCTTGGGCCTGCGTTGCTGGTGGCTTTTGCCATCATAGCATACGTATTTCTACCAAAGAGTCCTTTGCCGACCGTATAAAAGAGAACTGATGCGATGAGCATGACTGCGACAAGAGCGAATGGGAATGGATTTCCTCCGATGTCTTTGAGCCCATAAAAAATCTGAACAGGAGTGACTTTTAAATAATCAAAGACCAAGGGGACTCCCAGTTCTGTAAACGACCAGATAAAGATAATGGTACCACCTGCAAAAAGCCCAGGTTTGACCAATGGCAGCGTCACTTTGAAGAAGCGGCGAAATCCAGAGCAACCCATATTAGCCGCGGCTTCTTCCAATGCCGGGTCGACGTTTGAGAGAGCTGCTACGGCATTAAGATATAAAATGGGGTATAGGTGAAGGGCATTAAGGATGACGATTCCCAGAAATTGATTTGTGCCTAACCAATCGATCGTGGCTCCCTCCGCTAAGAAATCCAATTTTGTAAGTAAGGCGTTGAGCGCACCGTATTGACCAAATATCTGACGAAGACCAATCGCTCCCACAAAAGGAGGCAGGATGAGGGGAACAAGAATGAGAGAGGAGAGTAGTTGTTTGCCCCAGAAGGTAAAACGGCTTGAAATGAATGCCAGAGGGATCGCAATGACGAATGTCAATAGGGTTGAAAAGACAGCTAGGAGAAAAGAATTTAGTAGGCCTTCAAGGTAGATTTTGTTTCGAAATATCTCAGTGAAATAAAGAAATGTTAAGTTTCCATCCGGATCAAAAAACCCTCCTTGAAGTATCTGGCTGATTGGCCAGAAGAAAAATCCGAAAAAGAAAAGGGCACTACAAATGTAGATCCCAATGGAGAGTGGCTTAGACATTTTTGCGGTTAGTCGATGTCGGAAAAGAAACCGGATTCAAATGCCCAATTCTTTCGACATACTATCAGTACTTTCAATCATTTTACTTCTGGTACAAGATTTCTTCTCTTTATTAACAAAAAATGACGAGATGTATCTTTCTTTAGGTTGCTCTGGTCTTGACATTGAGAGTCGCTTTTGGCGGCCTCGAAAGGCCACTTGTTTTACTCTCACATTCTTGGATTTTTTGTGAAGTTATTATGGCTAAAAAAAATACCCCGAATATGAAACCCTTCACCGTATTATATTTAGTATGAAGCAGTTTGACCCTTCTCTATTTCCTTCGGTTCGCGATCTTGGTATCCCTGTTAAGGGTGTCAGTTGGGTGCGTCTGCACTCTGGTCAGACC
>JAESUN010000024.1 GCA_016763045.1 Opitutaceae bacterium
CAACCGGCTGGACACTAATAACAACCGATTCGGCTAACAACAGAATGCTGCGGGTTGTTAATTCCGCAGGCGGTGGGGTAGGCGGTAGCGCCAGCCCCATAGCAAGCCACGTACATACAACCGCGGGGCATGCGCTGAGCATTGCTGAAACACCGGCGCATTCGCATCAGATTAGAAACTCAAGTGCTCTCGGGTCGACTGAAACAACGTTGTTTTATGGCGATCGGGGCGGGGCTTCTGACCAAACCGCATCAAGAACGATGAATGCCGGCGGCAACGCATCGCATAGCCATGGCAATACGGGGGCGGCGTTTACGCCACGCTATTTGAATTTAATCTTGTGTTCTAAAAATTAATATGGAAACTAAAATAACGTGCCCGCTAGGGTCTGAATGTGAGTCTGCTAACAATGGGGTGTTGTATCGCTGTGCGTGGTTTACCGAAGTGACGGGGACTAACCCCAATACCGGCGAACCAATACAAGAGTGGCGCTGCGCTATGAGCTGGTTGCCGTTATTACAAATTGAGAACTCAGCGAAGGTGATGGGAGTTAATGCGGCGGTTTCAAATTTGCGAGATAAGGTGGTAGGTGTGCGGCCGGTCACTAATATTTTTGGCATAACTAAAACCAACATGCTGGAGAATAAATAATGTTTTTTATGAAGGTAGAAAGTGGTTCGCCCGTGGGTGCCGAGTTGGACTTAGAGTCTATTACAACACCGCTAGATGAGCTGATTAGTGAGAATGGCTTGTATGTTGTTATTGATGTTACTGCTTATGACTCAACGTTGCATAACGCGATTGAGCCTGCAACGTACACGCTAAACGATAGTGTTGTCGAAAAGCGTTTAACGGTTGTATCAAAAACCATGGATGAGTTAAAAGGGCTTAAAAAAACGAGTATAAGACTGGCGTTTGATGCTGTTAAAACCGCCTTCGTGCTAGACGGTAACAGCATCAATTGGAGCGGTGGCTTTGATTCTGCTTTAAAAATGGACGCGGCTAAACGCATGGCGCAGATGGCGGGGTTAATATCGGTGTCGCTGTTTGATGCGGCGAATATTGAGCATGTGTTAAGTTTTGCTGAAGCTGAGGTGGTTATTTTAACCATCGGCGCGGATTACCAAACCAAATTTGCACAAAAACAGGCGTTAATGGTGGTGGCCGATGCGGCAACAGACAAAGCTGGGTTAGATGCTATTACGGTGAGTTTTTAACATGGGCGCGGCAATAGGTTGGGGGTTGGGTGGCTTTATTTCGCTGTTTTTATTGGCAATGGCGCTGGTGGCGATTGGGCTGTTATTCAAAAAAGATTTAGGCGCTAGAACGTTTAAAAACGGGGTAACGGTACAAAACTACGAGTTGCCAAACTGGCTTAAATGGCTGCATAACCCAGAAGACCATTTGACCGGCGACAAACGCGGCTGGTATTGGTGCGAGTATATGGCCGGTGAACCGGCTTGGCTTAAAATGTGGTGGTGGAGCGCTTGGCGTAACCCGTTAAATTATTTTAAGCGGGTGGTGATTGGGGTGGGAGTTCGTGGTTATACCTTTCATAAATTATGCGGGCAAGATTATGTTCGCGACGATTTACGCAGCACGGGCTTTCAAATTCTTTACGCTAAACCCAAAAATGGCGGCATGATTAAACCAATGTTGTATTGGGTTAGATCGTGGGGAAAATCTAACCGCGCGATTGTTTGGCAGTTTGGTTGGAAAATTAAGCTGGCGCACAATGATGCGACATACGATAACGAGTGGGATTATTTTAAGGGTTTGACGTTTGAGCCGCAGGTTTATAAGGACATTGCTTAAATGTTGCGCTGGGACGATTTAACGCCGCTGCAAAAAGCCCAATTTGGCAACGGTTGCGGCCCTGCTTTTTTTCCTGAATATTTGACGCAGTTTTTATTTGGTTGGTTTTTTGATGCCAGCTGCCGACGGCACGACTTTGCTTATGCCCGTGGCGGTTCGCGCTCGGATCGTAAGGCGGATGATATTGGGTTTTATAAGGCGATGCTGCGCGATGCGATATTGGCGACGCGCGGTAATGGGTTTAAAGAACGCGGCTTGTGCGCTGTTGCATGGGTTTTTTATAAGCTGGTGCGCGGCTTTGGTTGGCTGCGTTTTAGTTATGGCCCGTATAAAACGCATGCTGATTTGTTTGGTTTTGAGGCGGTGGGTTAAATGAGCTGGTCGGTTTTATCGCTAAACAGCCCGACGTCTACAAGTGCGCTTAATGTATCGCAAACGGTGGATGTGTTTTCTATTAGCCCGTGGTCGTTTGGCGTGGCAGAGCAGGGCGACGATCATTCGTGGTTGAGCTTTCCCAATGCGGTGGAGGCGGCTATTGCGCGGGTGCCAGCCAATGCCCCGGCGGTGTTTGCGCTGGCGGTGTCGGCGAGCAGTTTAAAAGGATTGGCCGATGCACTGGCCAATTTGGCGGCGGTATTGCCCATTACGCAGTTACAAGCAGCGCAGCGCCAAGCGGCAACGCGGGCAGATTTGCCATTAACTAAATTAACATTGATTGAGCCAGCGCAAGCACTGGGCAAGGCGCCGCTTAACCAGCTTAAAACGATTAACGAACAACGCAAAAAGGCGCTAAGTGTGGCGGCATTAGCCAATGCACAGGCATTAAATGGGGTGAACCCGCTGGCAGATTTACAAGCCTTTGCAGCCGATAAAGCGGCAGCGGATGCGGCGGTAAATGCCACGTTACCGGCGTTAAGCGGCGGTAACGGTTGGCGGTTTTATGCCACTGGCGATTTTGCCAATGCGCTGCGAACCGGCCACCCAGCAAGCGACCAGAGCTTAACGGTGATGCTGGTGGTTGTGGGCGCGGCGGCGGATTTGGCGTACTTAAACGAGATGATCATATGAGTTTGTTCCTGAATGGGGTACAAGTGCGCGGTAGCCAGCTGAATGTATCGGCCACCTTATCGCTGGCTGGTGAGGATATGAGCGGCCAAGGTTCGTTAGCCGCGATGGCTGAAACCGGCGATAAACCCAAACAACTGGCGGTGCGTTTGCTGATTAAGCAGCTAAACGCGGTGGATTTAACCGCGTTGATTGTGCTAGCAGAGTCTAAAAACGAGCTGGGCGAGCGCACCACGTATAACGTGAACAACCCCACGGCCAAGGCGATGAATATTCGCCAAGTGCGCTTTTTGGGGGATGTGTCGGTGAGTGAAGATGAAGGGCTTAGGCTGTGGAAAGTCTCGTTTAAATTAACCGAGGTTAAAAGCGTTCCAGAGCTTAAACAATCACGCGAAAAGGCGCA
>JAESUN010000175.1 GCA_016763045.1 Opitutaceae bacterium
AAAATTACAGTGGTTCATTGGGGAGTCAACCCAAAACTAATTCCGAGTTATGTGGACGTAAAAACAATTCGCAAAAAATTGGGATTGCCAGATTTCCGCATAATTCTTTCTATCGGACACCTAGGCCCTATAAAAGGGCACGATGATAGCATTGCTGCATTGTCTCTGGTCAAGCAATACTTCCCTGGTGCCAAGCTGTACATCGCGGGTGATGGGACTAAAGAAGACATTGAACGATTGCATGGGAAGATTGAAAAATTGAAGCTACAGGATTCTGTAATTTTGCTTGGTCAAATTACGAATGCTCTTGAATGGATGCAAGCTTGTGATATTTTCTTGCAGCCTTCTCTTGAAGAAGCATTTGGGCTTGTATTCCTTGAGGCTGGGTTATGTCGTAAACCTTCAGTCGCGACAAAAGTTGGGGGGATTCCTGAGATTATTGTTGATGGTGAGGATGGATATTTGGTGGAGCCGCATGAACCAGAGAAATTGGCGGAAAGAATCATAAGCATTTTCTCTTCAGACGATAAGCTGCGGGAAATGGGTGACAGCGCTTTCCACCGAGTAGAACAGAATTTTCTTTTATCTGATCAAATTGACAAACTTGAATCTTACTTCAAGTTGATATCTCAACATAAGAGTGAAAATAGTTGATGATGACAAAGGATGTTCACTTCGGTATACCGCAATCCATTCGCTATTTATGTGATAAGCATGAACAGGATACTTCTGCTGATATCAGAGTGGCATACTATTACAATAGCCCATATTTATTGATTTGAGCTATTTTTGGGTAAACTTTTGGCTAAGTCGGTTCTTTTCATTTCTTATTTTTTTCCGCCCGTTGGTGGCGCAGGAGTACAGCGTGCCGCTAAATTTGCCAAATTTCTTCCCGAGCATGGCTGGTCCCCAGTTGTTTTAACCGTCGAGAACCCTTCCGTACCATTGTTCGATGAGACTCTATCGAACGAGATACCAGATTCAGTAAAAATTATAAAGGCGAAGACATATGAGCCTAGTTATCAAGCTAAGAAATCGGTGTCTGCTTCAGCAAAGAGAGATTCAAAAGATGTTGGGGTATATTCCTTACTTAGGAAAACATTGAGGGGGTTTGCTAATTTTGTACTTCAGCCAGATCCCCAGATTTTGTGGTTCCTGTCAGCAAAAAACGCAGCAAATAATTTTCTTAAAAGTAACAAGGTTGACGCTATCTTCGCAACAGCACCGCCGTACTCATCCCTACTTCTTGCTGCGCACCTTGCAAAAAAGTATCGCATTCCGCTGTTACTAGATTACCGTGATGAATGGGACATTAGTAATGAAGTATGGGAAAACAAGGGGTTAAATAGAATATCTCGGGCTATCCAAAACCGGATGCAAAATTACGTTATCAAACGTGCGAATACAATTGTTGCAACTACCTATATGAGCACCATGTCAATAAGGGGGAAAGTCAAAAAACTGGGAGCGTCTTGTGATACGTTATGCATTTATAACGGTTATGACTCGCAAGATTTTCAAACCAGTCAAGTTAATGAGAAAAAAAGCAATGGCAAGTATGTGCTATCTTATGTTGGAACTTTATGGAATTTGACATCTATCGAGCCAGTCATACTCGCAATAGAAAAATTAGCTATTAAATTTCCAGAACTTTTCGCTTCTCTTAGCCTTGTTGTGGCGGGAAGGAAAACTGCCAATCAACAAGCCTTATTGCAGAGGCTTGTTGATTCAAAAGTTACTTTAACATGTCATGATTATTTAGTTCATTACGATGCCATACAGTTAATGTTGGAATCCCAGGGGTTGTGTCTGTTATTAAGTGATATCAACATGGCTCGGCGGGTTGTACCAGCTAAGATTTTTGAGTACCTGGCTACAAAAAATTCGATATTTGTAGTTGCCCCCGAGGGAGAGGTCTGGGATCTAGTAAAAGATTACCCCCGAGCTTACTGTGCTGAGCCATCCGATATCGACAATATTGTGAGTTTATTGGCAAACGATATTGATCGCTTTCTTCGAGAAGGTAATACAAAAGTTGAGGGTTATTCCAGCGAAAAATATGAACGACGTGCTCAGGCTCTTCAGTTAGCTCAAGCATTGAATAGAATGCTGAATAGAGACAGTAATTGAAATATACCGGGTTACTACAGTTATTCGTTATTACTTATCAGTGATGACGATGTGTGGTATTGGTTTTTATGTAAATGACAAATTTCTAAAAAGCTATAGTGAGCCGAACCTAAATCCTTGCTCCATCCATTCCGGTAATAAAATTTCAAGAAGATCAATTGCTAATTGATTGTCGTCGTGGAAAAGCAATATATCTCCATCTGTGACGGGCTCATTTCGGAATAGTGTCAATTGGCTTTCTAAAGGCAATTTTTTGAAATCCATTGAATCGTATGACCAATGAATGATGTCCCATTTTTTCAATTTTAGTTGCCACAATAAGGATAAATTGAGTTTGCCTTCTGGTGCGCGAAATATGCGGGAGGTTGAGGGCTTTAATCGCGTTATCTTTGATTGGCACCCCTTGATTTCATTAAGTTGCTTCCGAAGAGGTTGGTTAGAAAAACATTCGTGGGTATCCGAATGATTGGCAATTAGATGGCCGCGCTCAAGTACCTTCCGGGCGATATCTGGATAGCGGGTAATATTTCTACCGATACAAAAGAAAGTTGCTTTTGCGTCGAATTTTTCCAATAGATCACATAATTTCAGAGTGTATTCCAGATGAGGCCCATCGTCGAAGGTCAAATAAAGAGTCATGGACCCTTTCGGGCCTTTGGTGGCTATTAAACGGTTAGGCAGAAGCCCTGCCACTTTTGTACCACCAAGATTGATCATAAATTTAAAGCGAACCTAAAAGGAATATTGTTTCAAAACAATTAGTATGCCAGTTTTTATCAACTCTGACACCCCTGAGGATCGAGGATCGAGGGTCGTTTGAAATCCTGGGACATGGAGTAAATTGAAATTTGACAACTCCTGGGGGAACAACAGGTGTAGATGTTTTGAGGTGTAAGATTAGCTGCTACAAGAATAATCACCTCCCCCC
>JAESUN010000176.1 GCA_016763045.1 Opitutaceae bacterium
CTTCGCGATGCCTATGGGTTAGACAATTAATAACTGCCAATTGATTTCTTCATTAACCGCGAGGACGGAAGATCTTTTCCGTGAATTTCGAGCCAAATACAAATAGTTAGAGGATCCCAGCTAACTGGTTGAGTAGGTAGCCGGTCAAAATAATCGCGAGTGTGGTGATTCCAAAAAAGAGGGCGATGAGGGGCAGGCGCATGGTTCGTCGAAGCATAATGGCCTCAGGCAAGCTGAGTGCAGCCATGGCCATCATGAAGGCGAGGGCAGTGCCGAGAGGGATTCCTTTTTCGAAGAGGACGACAGCGACCGGAACGATCGCGGCACAACTACCATACATGGGCACCCCGAGCAGGGTTGCGATAGGGACAGAAAAGATGCCTGTTGCTTCCATCAAACGATGAATGGTTTCCTGTGGCACGTAGTTGTGAATGGCAGCTCCGATTGCGACGCCGACGAGAACCCAAAGCCAAATTTGACGGAATACGTTGAGGGCTTCGTAAAAGCCAAAGCGAAGACGGGAAGTAAAGGTGTGTGCAATGACTTGCTTATTCTGAGGAGCGGATGCGGTGATGTCTTTTTCCAAAAAGCGTTCCAGCTTCATGCGGCCAAGAACCGCACCGGCAATTGTGCCAATGAGCAAACCACTCATGACGTAGGCGATGGTGATGGGCATCCCAAACTTGTTTGCCATCAAAATCACCAGATACTCATTGATGATGGGTGAGGTAATGAGAAAGGAGAAGGTCACTCCCAGAGGGACCCCGGCCTTGAGCAGGCTGATGAAAATCGGAATCGACGAACAGGAGCAGAAAGGCGTGATGGCTCCGAAGAGAGCGGCAACGCCATTGCCCCAAAGCCCACCTGCGCTCATCCAGCGTTTCAGCTTATCCTCGGCCAGATAAGTGCGGATGAAACCGATCGCAAAAATCATCACCGCCAGTAGCAGGAAGATCTTGAGAGTATCGTAGACGAAAAAATGGGCAGCCCCCCAAAACTCGAATCTGGATCAAGGCCAATCCATTGATAGACCAATAGGTCAGCGATCTTTAGCAGCATTTTCCACCCTTGCCGTCACTGTCTTCTGAGCAGCAGCTGCTCTGTGACTTCTCGTCGGATTTTACCTTCATGGCTGTATCGACTTTGTCGATAATGCGTTTGAGGAAGCCGGGCTTTTTACTCGTTTCCGTTGTGGGTTGGTTGACTGTTTCTTGCTCTTTCATTTTTTAATTTGATTAGGTGTTCTATTTAAGTGCTTGCCGGTAGTCACTGGCATAGGCTTCGAAAATCTTGCGGATTTCATCTCGTATGCGACGGAACGCATCCATCTCGGATTCTCCATCTTTCACGGCCTTCGGAGGATCTTCGAAACTCCAATGATAGCGATTCACCTTTCCAGGGAAAGTAGGACATGAGTCATTCGCATTGTCGCAAACCGTTATAACCGTATCGATTCCTGACTCCAGAAACTGATCAAGGTGCTTCGATGTATGCTGTGAAATATCGATGCCAATTTCCTTCAAGGCTTCGATGGCCTTTGGGTGAACGTATCCTGCAGGATTTGATCCTGCACTGGATACTTCAAAAAGATCACCGGCGGCGTTTTGCAAAATCCCCTCAGCCATGTGACTGCGACAGGAATTGCCGGTACAGATAATCAGAACTTTTGGTTTGGGTATCATGACAAAGCTATGAATTGATAGCCTGAGCACAGGCTGCGTTCTCTTTCTGCATACGGAGGGCAATGGCAGAACGTTTTTGGGTGTCTTCCTTGAAGGTGATGACTTCACTATAACAATCCTGAAGGCATTTCAGGTTTTCCTCCAGAAGGGGGTCTGTCGCGTTGGCCAATCGGTAAACCTTCCACTGGGCTACACGAGCATCTTCAAGCATTCCCAGCTCCTTCATATAGCGCAGTTGCTTGCAAATTTTTACCTGGTCGGCCCCCAGAATCTCAACCAGGTGGCATACGCACAAAGGCCCATCCTTTAAGAGATTTAGGATGCGTAATCTCTGAACATCACAGAAGCATTTATATACCTGAATAGGTTCCATGAGTAGAATATGCAACTAAGTGCATATGCTGTCAATGGAAAATGAAAGAATGGAGATGGCGGGGGTTCTCCCGTATGCATTCCATGTTCATTTCACTCACCCTATACGGCGGACAAACCACCCATACTCATATACATGGAGATAATAAGGGTATAGAGAGGGCGGACGCGCTACTATTCCTTTTTAGCCTGAAATTCATGGGCAAGGTCTTGCGCTCTTTCAATCTGTGATGGGGGCATGTAGACTTTCGATGGGCCTGAAAAACACCTGATCAATTCGACAGACTGTTTCACTCGATCTCTTGTATTATAGTTTAACATTAATTACTAACCCCAAACTTCATAATTATTAGAAATGAACGACCGAGATTGGGAAAACTGGGAAGGCCCGGTTATACTGCGATTTTCCAGCTCATCACGATTTTGCCAAGCTTGCCTCGCACAGCCAAACGTTCGATGGCATTATGGTGGGCCTCAAAGGCATAGATTTGATCAAGCGTCGTCTCCAGCTTTCCGTCTTCAATCCATTTATTCACACGGATGAGTTTTTCGCCATTGCCTTCCATAAGCATCAGATAGCCCACATCATCAGTTTCCCCCGTACCACCATTGCTTTCATCGGGCAGTGCCGGAATGAATTTACCGCCGGAGGTCAGCAAAGGACGGCAGTCCTCCAGCGTATAGCGGGTGGAAAGGTCCAGCACGATATCAAATTTGTCTTTCAGACTGGATAAAGCCACGTCCTTATAATTCAGCACATGTTCAACGCCCAAGTTTTTCAAGCCCTTCATCTGCGTTGCACTACTCAATGTTGTCACCTCAAAACCTAATATGCCGGCGATCTGAACGGCACTGGTTCCAACCCCACCGCCGGCACCAATGATCAGGGTGGATTTCCCAGAACTCCCCGCTGCAAGTGTTTCATATACCTCCAGCGATGTCAGCACTCCGGTTGGCAGGCTTGCCGCCTGTTCAAAACTAAGCCTCTCAGGTTTCCTTGCCAGATATGCCTCCGGCAAGGATATATATTCAGCATGTGCCTTACAGCCGGTGATCAGATGCACATAGCCGTAAACGGCGTCCCCTTCTTTGAATTTCACACTGTCGCTGGCAACAATACCTGCAAATTCCAATCCGGTCCGCACCGCTTCATCCACACCATATTCCTTAAAATAGGCATCATAATTCCCGGCAGCACTTTCCACATCATAAGAGTTAACCGAGGCCGCAACTACTTTAACCAACACCTCTCCCTCCTTGGGAACGGGACGGTCAAGATCCGTTACCAGACGAAGCTTACCCTTTCCTTTTACGATCAAACCTTTCATTTTTTCCTTACCTCTCATATTTTCATGCATAGTGAATTGAACAATATTTGATCATTTAGGTCAGTCGGCCTAAAGTTACAATACGCATTTAATGGATTTATTATGTCTGCACAGAAAACCTACTCGCGCGAAACTCATAGGTAGTGTACCCGTTTTACTGTACCGATTTTGGGTTATTTGTGCCTCTGTCGCTCACTGGCCTACGTGAGGGAGCGGTTTCATTTTATACATGCGATGCTAGCCAACACAAAACTTGCAAACATTCAGGAATATTGAAGGTTTTTATGTTGTAATACGTCAGGTCGGATCCGACCATTCCGAAATGGGCTGTTGGTTAATATAATGTCCTGCGATAAACATAAAGGTAATTAAAGTGCGATTTACA
>JAESUN010000177.1 GCA_016763045.1 Opitutaceae bacterium
ATTGCAATTTCATTGGCAACATCACGAAGTCTATCATGAAGACCCCATTCATTGGGGTGCTCGGGAGGATATGAATACGCCTCCTCGTAAGCGTATTTAGGTAGCGGAGGAAATCCTTCTGAATTTCCTACAATTCCCCTATTAAAAGCGTCGCTGGCCATAAACTTCAGGAAACAAACAGCAAGGTCCTTGTGCTTTGATCCTTTATACACGGCTGAAGCACTAGAATATAGAAGCGTATTCCTATATGAGCTATACGGATATTCGCTTATCGATAATCTTTGGGGGCCTATCTCCCTGAAATACATCACCCCCCAACGACTGGCGAAAACAATGCCAAAATTACCCTGGGAAAATAGGTGCATTTGCACCATGGATGTTTTACTAGATCCCGAAGCAAGCTCCTTTGATTCGGCAGCAGTTGGCATAAGATTCAAATCATTGGTCCACCGATAAATCATCGCATAGATTTCCTTTGCCTCAGGGGTATCCAAATTCGATCCTGTCATCGTCTCATTATAGACATCTACTCCCATCGATCTGAGTATTATCGTCGTTTGAAAGAGCCCCCACGGGCTCGTAAAATAAACCGTCTGATGCTCACCCGGATCATTCGAAAGCTGGACATAACGATTCCCCTGCTCCTCAAACTCATCAAACGTCCATTCTGCGGGTGGAACAGGCAATCCAACCCTCTCAAAAGCTTCCACATTCACCCAAAAGACCATTGCGTTGACGCTACGAGGAAATCCATATTGACGCCCATCAACGATTACCTCCGACGAGATTTCTGCATACGTCTCAGAAGGCCCAAAGCCCATTTCCTGGGCAATATCCGTCACATCTTCGAGTAACCCAGTCGATTGAAAGAGAACCAGCTCTCCCGGATAACAATCAAAAATATCGCCCGCGACTCCCGCGACTCCCTGAATAATATTCTTGCGAACATTCTATGCCCCCTCAATCCGCAATTCAACCGGAGGGTATCCATTCTCCACCATCCATTCCTCAAACAACTTAGCCTGCTTCTCTCGAGCCGGATTGTGGACAGTTATCCAATGTAAAACTGTCCGTTCACTCTGTTGTTCAGAAAAACTATAAAACGTCAGTGCACTTGCCACAATGAGCAGGATCGCAATGACAGCGCATAGATATTTCATAAAACTGAGAAGGCGTTAAACTTGGGCAATTTCAAAGAGTTCTAATCTGGGAAACAGTCCAAAGAATGACAACTCCCCTTTTCGACAAAAGGAGTTACGCTGACAACATCTCAACCTTCAGGCAGAGACCATCCTTTATCCACATAATACCGTCGATAAAAGGGATTAGTAATCAAGTAAAGCGGGACCATTTTCCCTTCTCGGCGAAGGCGTTCTATTTCTTTCTGATCTTGTACCTGTTTCGCATACTTCACCTTCAATTTCTCCGATTCACTTGTGAAACGCACCATATCCGTTTCAATCGAAAGAGCCAATTCACTGAGCGCCTCTTCAACGGAAATTCGATCAGCCAGAAAACTGTCCATCGCATTTCTTTCCTTTCGAATAAGGGTGCTCATTTGAAGATATGGGCTATACGAAAAAGAAATCCCAATTTCATTCACCACATCACGGATCTGATCATGTAGACCCCATTCATTGGGATACTCCTCAGGATGTGAAAACGCTTCCCCGTAAGCAAATTTCGGTGACGGAGGCAATCCGTCGGGATTTTCGGCAATTTCCTTATTATAGACATCACTGGCCATAAATTTCAGAAAATAGACCGCTAGATCTTTGTGTTTGGAACCCTTATACACGGCTGAACTGCGGGCGAACGAAATGGCGTTCCGGTAAGCTTTATGTGGATATTCGCTGATCGATAATTTCTTTGGACCTATCTCTCTAAAATAAAGAGTCGCATAACGGCCGGCAAAGATGAGTCCAAAATTCCCTTGAGAGAACAAATAGATAACTCCTTTATCCGTTCGGCTCGACTGCGAGGAAAGTGCCTTCGATTCGGCTGCTGTGGGGATGAGGTTTAAATCATTCACCCAACGATAGACTGTGGCATAAAGCTCTCTTGCTTCAGGCTTATCCAAATAAGAACCCGTCATCGTCTCATTGTAAATATCTACTCCCATCGATCTGAGCAACGTCGTCGTCGCAAAAAGACCCCATTGAGTCGAAAAATAAACCGTCTGATGTTCCCCTGGCCTATTTGAGAGATCGACATACTGTGCCCCTATCCTCTCAAACTCTTCAAGCGTCCATACAGCAGGTGGAGCCGATAGCCCCACTTTCTCAAACGCTTCCACATTCGCCCAACAGACAAAGGTATCCACACAACGTGGAAACCCATACTGACGACCATCAATGGCCAAGTCCGACCAAACTCCCGCATAGGTTTCAGAGAGTCCAAACCCCATTTCTTCCGCAGCATCCGTTACATCCTCAAGTAACCCAATTGATTGAAACAAATTTATTTCTCCATAGTAACAATCAAAAATATCACCCGCGACACCTGATACTCCTTGAACGATGTTTTTTTGCGTTTTTTTAGGTCCCTCAATACGCAGCTCAACAGCAGGATACCCATTATCAATCATCCATTGCTCAAACAACTCAGCCTGCTTCTCTCGAACGGGATTAACACCCGTCATCCAACGTAAGACCGGACGGTCATTCTGTTTTTCGGAAAAACTAAAAAACGTCAGTGCACTCGCCGCAACCAGTCCAACAGATATGACGATGAATAAATATTTCATTGAATTGAGAGTGCTCTAGATTTTGGATCTTTTCCCAGGAAAACCAACTATAGAGATAGTCCCTACAAGAACAACACCCCATTTCGGCTAAAGGGGTTATTACAATCATGTTGGATTCGATTGAGAGGACCCAAAAATGCATTTGAGCAGTGGCTACTCTTTCTTTCCAAATTAAATTGACGCGAGGGATCTTCTGCTTAACAAAAATCCACCCTAAAAATTCCGTCATGTAAAAAGCATGACAGAAATGCACTTAGTTCAAAAGATTACCCCATGAAGATAATACGCAATAACCTGATTGAGCTCAAAGGAGATGCTCGACTGAAGCTAATCCCCCAAGAAGAAATAATGGCGGTCAATGGAGGCCTGCAGCCCTTTTCGGTGATCACCTCCGAGGGGACATTGTTGACTCAGGTGCAGATGCCAGAGCAATCCCACCCATCGGACCGCATCCACTTCTGGTGCATGATTTCATCATATATTTCCCGTGATTCGGGCG
>JAESUN010000178.1 GCA_016763045.1 Opitutaceae bacterium
CGACACGCCCCACAAGGCGTCAAAACTTGCCCCTCTGATTCAGCACACGCAATAGCGCGTATCCTTATTTTTCCGCCTTTCGCCGATATCGCATTAGCGATGGCAGATCGTTCTGCACAGAGAGAGAGACCATATGAGGCATTTTCAATATTGCATCCCGAAAAGAAGTCTCCCTCTTCAGTAAGTAAAGCAGCCCCTACTCGAAGCCCTGAGTAAGGCGCGTAAGCTAGCAAACTCGCTTCCTTTGCTTTCTCATATAATTCCTCGTGAAATACTTTAATCATAGGAAAATCCTTATTAAGTTGTTCCGTATAAACGATCTCCAAAATCTCCCAAACCTGGGAGAATATACTTGTCCCTATTTAATCCACGGTCGAGGGCTGCCGTAATTATTTCCAATTTAGGAAAACGCTTCAACAATCTTTCAACTCCTTCTGGCGAAGCCACAATACAAAGAAATCTTAAATCACAGGCACCTTCTGCAACAAGTCGATCTATTGCTACTTCAGCCGAACCACCTGTCGCTAACATCGGATCGACAAGAAGAATCAAGCGGTTATCAAGCTCCGGAAGCTTACAATAGTAGGAGTGTGCCTCAGCAGTTTCATGATCACGTTCCAGTCCTACATACCCAACCGATAATTCAGGGATAAGCTCTACAACCCCCTCCAACATCCCCAAACCTGCTCTTAAAACAGGAACAACCACGACATTGTGTTCTAGTTTGATCCCCTCAAAAGACTCTAGAGGAGTCTCGATTGAACTGGAAATAACCGGGAGATTCTTGGTCGCTTCAATAACCAAAAACGTCGTCAACCGATGACATACCGACCTAAATTCCGATGAATTTGTCTCTCGATCCCTTAATTGAGTAAGAAAGTGCTTCGCTAAGGGATGCTTGAGTGTGGTTAAAGGCATTTTTTCTCTTTCTCAAATTAAGACGCCTGTAACACAAGCTGCCATCATTGTTCGAGGCACTAGAGCTGCCAAGGTTGATCGCTGGTTCGGAGCCAAAACACTAATTCCGACAGCATACAAAGGACGAAGATCGCTAACGATAAATTCACTCATAGAGAAGAGAAATCACTCGTAGTGAACACTCTGCCATCCTCTGGGTCAATCAGAGATCACTACCTCTCAGTCCCATACGATTTCCCCTAATTCTTCCAATAAGCCTCTTTTTATTCGCATTCATTTCCAATCGAAAAAGCAGATCCAACACTTGATCAATGAAAGCAATAAGATCAAAAACCTCATCTCTCGTCATTTTATCACCTTTCGTCTTTCATTCTATCCGAACTAACGTTTAAGATCGTCTCTTTCCCAACATTATAATCCATTTTAAACTTATGCCTAAAGTCGACCTAGATCTCATTGCCGAAGTACTTAAAAGTAACGAAATTGACCCACAAGTTGCCAGTAAGATAATGCACCAAATTGAGGAAGAGATTAGAAGAGAAGCCGAAATCAATGAAGCGACGAAAGAGCCACCGATTAAAAAACAATTCGTCATAGTTCTCTCCGACCCCCGCAATGAAGTCCCCGTTGATGACTTGGTTGGTTGGGTCGTCCAACTCCAAGAAATGGATAGTCCACTAACAACGATGGAGCGTATCAAAAAATCTGCTTACGAATTTAATAACAGCAAAAAAGGTCGGAAATACCCAGTTAACAGTATAGGAGAAGCATGTGAAGCGGTCCCTGCAAAGTTCCTCAAGGAACAGAACATTGCCATCAAAACAAAGCTACCTGTTACCATTGTGAGAACGGACAACATCCTTCCGAAAGAAAAGATCAGCGTTGACGATCTTCGAGGGTAATTCCTCAAAAGAAATCCAGTCCTTTTCTTTTATTTCGAAAACTCATCCCTTGCAGCGGATCGGAGCATATGTATTCGCTACAATCCTGCTCCTCCAGAAGTACTCCGCGCAAGAACTGCTCAACGAGTCATCTCTTAAAGTTTTTTTGCAGCATAGGCAAAAGCCTCTGCGATAATCTCAAAATCTTTGTCCGTGTGGCTTGCTGAGATGGCCGTACGAATCAAATCCTTACCAGGGGGAACACCCGGAGCTATCGACATCACCGTAAAAACTCCCTTTTTCAGTAGATTCTGCCAAAATATGTAAGCGCGTTCTTTCGAACCTAGAACCACAGGTATCGCAGGTGTTTCGCTTCCCCAAGTATCCAAATTGAGCTCGAGCAAAATCTTCTTATATTTTTCGACATTTGCCCAGAGCCGTTCTCGATGCTCAGGCTCGTCCTGCATTACCTGCAAAGCCATTTTTGCACAGGCTGCTTGAGAGGGACTTATCGCCGCACTGAAAATAGTTTGTTTCGAATGCGTTCTCAGATACTCGATCGTGTCTTTGTCACCAGCAACAAAACCTCCAGTACTTGAAAGCGACTTTGAAAGACTACCCACTAAAAGGTCGATACGGTCCTCAACTCCAAAATGATTGGCAGTTCCACGTCCCTCTTCTCCCAAAACACCAATGCCGTGAGCATCATCCATCACGACAAAACATCCAAATTCATCTGCCACATCCAACAACTCTGGCAAAGGAGAGATATGTCCCTCCATCGAAAACACCCCTTCTATTGCCAGTAGTTTAGCAACATCAGGATCGAGCAACTCCAACTCTGTTCGAAGGCTTCCTGCATTATTGTGACTAAAACGCTCCATCGAAGCATGAGATAAGCGAATCCCGTCCCACAGTGACGAGTGAAGGTTTTTATCCGCTAAAACAACATCTCCTCTCTGGGCAAAGCTTGCGATACCCGTCGAACAAGAAATATAGCCCGCACTACTTACCTGACAGGCTTCCTTATTTAAAAAGGCTGCTAAGGCCTCTTCTAATTCGATGTGATAGCGTCGACTTCCATTAGCTGGACGAGCTCCCGTCGTACTGCTCCCCCATTCATCCAATGCCTTCTTTCCGGCCTCGATCACCTTTGGATGAAAAGTGAGACCTATATAATCATTGCTGGTAAGCATCACCATTTCCTTACCATTCATCTCGACTCGCGTTTTATGTTGCGAATCCATAGAATGATACCAGGGAGCATACTTCTGACGCATCAAAGACGCTTGGTCTTTTCGACACCTTTCGAGAATTGGTTTTTGGCTTTTACGGGCAAAAAAAGATTTCATATTCACTCAATAAAATTCTTGATTTCATCAAGAATCGTTAAAGCCATCACCCTTTCTGACACCTGTCAATGAACGCGTCACCACGATTATCACCGCCTTCACCATCAATCCCGGATCAAACTTCCACCAAAAACGGGCATACCGACGCAAATATTCGATCGCCCATTCATTCTCTCCCCAAACAGCAGTTGTTACTGCCCATCGTTTTTTAAAAACAGCACTATTCGCATCGTTATTCTCATGTCGACCAGGAGATTGGCTAACGTGATGCAGGATAATACTCTCATGCGAAACAACCAAGGTGTAACCCGCGATTCTCAATCGAACACATAAATCGATATCTTCCATCCCGTTTCGATAGTCCTCACAAAATCCACCCATTTTTTCAAAAACAGCCTTATGCATCAATAGACACGCAGCCGTTATAGCATTTCGCTCTCGGAAAGCTCCCATTGGAGGACGTTTTCGATTCTTATGAGCATGTGTCGGCATTCCTTCTAAATCAAAAAACACACCTGCATGATCTACCAAACCATTCCCGGGATTCATTTGAATATTTCCCACAGCACCTATCTTCTTTTCAGACACTAACAGCAAACGCATAGGTTCGAACCAGTTATCAGTTAGTAGCAGGTCATTATTTAAAAGCAGATAAGATTTCCTCGAGCCCGCTTCACCCCAAGATTACAAGAATACGCAAATCCTCGATTAACCTCATTACGAACGACTC
>JAESUN010000179.1 GCA_016763045.1 Opitutaceae bacterium
AAAACTTAAATGCATCCAGGTCATCTGTTTCAACTGCTTGGTATAGTTTGTCTTCGAAATTTGTTTTTTGGGTAACAATATAAAAATAACTAAATGCGAGAACAAAAAGGGTTATGGATGCAGCGGGGTATATTTTCTTCCAAATGCTTTTTTCTTTTTCCATTTCTCTTATTCTAATGCTAAGTTGATACGCGATCGGCAGCTATTACCCGTTCAGTCATGCGTCATATTTGGCTCTACTTTAATCGCATCCTCACCATTGAGCATGGGAACCCAAAGATACTCTACCTGTCAATATTAAGGAGAATAATTATTAACTGTATCAACAAGGCCACGGAGCCCCCCCTCTATTTGTACAGAAGATAAGAATATCAAAAATTATGCACTTACTTCTTCTTCAGTTATTTTCTTAATGGCATTCCTTAACTCAATGGAATTGCTTACCGTCTGGTCTGGAATCTCACCAGGATTCCTCGGGCTTAGGATAGAATACATGCCACGCCTAAACCAAATCGTTCTTAAACCAAGCCTCTTTGCAGGTATAATATCATTGTCTAGTCGATCACCGATCATGATGCAGCGACTCGGGGCAATCTTAAATACATCAAGATAATGCATGAAAAATCGGGTGTCGGGTTTCGAGACACATAGATCTTCTGAAACGAGAGTATGTTCGAAATACTCAAGCAAACCATAGTTCATTAGCACTTCTCGAATGCTGCCTTTGGCGTTTCCAGCCAATGAAAGAGTATACTCTCCGGAGATCTCTCGCATGAGGCCTTTGATGCCGTCAACGAGAATTCGCTCAACGCTCTCTTCGAGTTCTTTTGTCCGTTGTGCTATTGAGTTCTTCAGTTCGCGGAATTTTTCCTGATCTAGCGCGCATAAACGCCAGACGATAGAAGAGATTAGCCCGGGAACAAAACTCATTATGCTATCCCTAACGATGTTGCCGAATTCAGATTGATTTAGACTTGGGAAAGCTTCCTTTAGACAGGGATAAACGACCTCGTCCAGGTAGCGCTTGTAAGCCACCTCTTCCTCCAGAATCACACCGCCAATGTCAAAAAGGATTACCCATTCATTTTTCACTTTTTCTTAGAAGCTGTCTTAGCTTTCAATCTCCGAAACTCCTCTTGAATCGTTGGATTTTGCATCGGTGTAAATGCGTATTCCAGCTTCATGCCATCTGGATCTTGAAACCAAACCGCATAGTATCCAGGACTGTAGGTCATCTCACAGGGAGCGTCCAAGACGACAGCATTAGTCTTCAGAAGCAATTCATACAACGAATCAACCTCCTGCCTTGAACCCGCATTCCACGCTAAATGAGCAAAACCTGGCGCTTCCTTGTCGTAACTTTTTCCGTGACCAGCCTTTCGGGTCCTGACAAGGATCAAGTCCCCTATTCCCTCTTTGCTCCGGTAGAGAATCGAAGCCTTCATCCGGTGATGTTTCTCGTAGCCAAGATACTCACACAATGGATCGTAGAATTTCTCAGATTCATCAACACTGGCAACACGAAGTTCTATATGGTTTATTGATGGCATATGCTTTTTTTAAAAAAATAATTCTGTTACGTAATTTAGATTATAATGACATTACATCCTCTCGGTAAGAGTTATTCTGATCACACAGAATCGGCAAATTCCAGACCGCGAATCGACATGAACTGATAAGGATCGCTCACCCGATTACACTCCACGAAATCCCGCAACCGTTTGTCCTCGATTCCAAGGTAGCGCGTTTCAGCTCGCATGTAGTGAAAAGCAATCGCCCGACGGGGCAAGGAAGAGAGGTTTGGATAACTGCAATGGAAGTTGAGACCGTCGTGAAAAACCGCGTATCCCGGTTTAACCTCCGCTGCCACTGGCTCAGCCGTACTGGGGTGATCCACAAAACGCTCCCGACCCGTCCGAGCGATGGGGCCAAGGGTATGACTATGTGGGATCATGTGCATGCACCCATTTTCAATACGGGCCTCATCCAGGGCGATCCAGCAGGTAACAAAGCCGTCCAGCGGCGCAAAGAAATCGTAGTTCACGGCATCCTGA
This sequence comes from Opitutaceae bacterium, assembly GCA_016763045.1. Classification (GTDB taxonomy): domain Bacteria; phylum Verrucomicrobiota; class Verrucomicrobiia; order Opitutales; family Opitutaceae; genus NORP342. The sequence goes on from JAESUN010000179.1 coordinate 2,055, forward strand.
TGCCAAATATAAGGAGCAAACGGTTGCCCTTCCCGAGCCGGATTTTTCATAAAGAATTCATCGGTGTAGAGTTTGACATTTGGACCGATCAGAGAGGCTACCTTTTCGACAATCGCGGGCGACTTGGCCATGCGTTCAAAGAACGGTAAATAATAGCTGAGACCTGTAACCTTCCTGACCGGATTGTCAGGGCCAGCGGGAATATCTTGATTCTCCGTCGAGATACGATCTGCCGGAAGAGCAGACTCACCAGCGATGACGAGTGCTAGTTCATCCAGGACTTCGGTAATTTCATCCGATGAAAGGATTGGTTCGTCGTGCAGGATATAACCATCCTCGTGATATCGTTCCACGGCGGACAGGGGGATCCCCGCGTTCTTTTCAATATGATGCTCCAGCATAAGCTTCTATTGGGGGTTAGATTTTAAATATTGTAATACTTTTGAAAGATACCTCTCTCACTCTTGTTACTCTTTTCTATATAAATCTGTGGGTGAGCGTGCAAAGTGAATACAAGGTAGACAAGAAAAAACCGGAAAACTGAGATCTTCATCGATTCTAATCAGCTCCCCTCTAGCATCATTGCAGCATTCGCTCCGCCATAGAGACTGACTTATGATTTTACGTAAATGCCTTAAGAGAGCAGGCCGCTCACTACTAACACTACTCGATTCCGACAAAGAATGGATGCCCACAGGTGGATGGGAAGTCGCGCATGATCTTGGTCGCTGGTGAGATGCCATGCTCAGACTGGAAGAGACGATCGGCTTCTCATGAACAATCCAGAGATTCCGTGACTCCGGGAAAAGACCCTGATTAATCCCCACAATTTCCGGGAATCCCTGCTGGCCGTTGGAGGACTGCTCCTCTACGATCTGTTAACTGGGCAAAGAATACGTGAAGTGGTGACGAGATAGAAGGAATCAACCCCCAAGACAACTCCATGCCATTTCATCCTGCCTTAAAAAAGGATGCTGAATAACGCCGGATCAAAATGAAACAGGTCGGTG
>JAESUN010000180.1 GCA_016763045.1 Opitutaceae bacterium
AAACAGCGTCCATCTTCTCGCAGAAGATTCTCGAGGCGACCTTGTAACCATCCCTCCATTGACTGGATCTGTGCAATGAGGTTTTTTCCGTTAAATCAATAGTTCGAATGACAAGAGTAGTGTTCCTCTCTGGGTGGACATCTTGGATATCTGACTTGATTAGAGTTGCAGCGTATAGCCTATAGGTTCGGAAACAAATGATAGGGGTCAGTATTCCCTCAATGACTTTACGTAGGGTCAAAAAAAAGCCGAAATCCTGAAAGTTTCGAATGATTTTTTTTAAAAAATTGAGACAAAGACAAAAAATGTTGAGAGTAGGGTTATCTAATCCGAGAGAACAATTGATGAAGGAGGTTTTGCTCGGTTACTTAGTTTGTTTTTGTTTGGATGGATTGTGACCGGTGTGAAGGCGAACCCACCGGGCGAAATAATTGGGATCATTAAATCCTGCTGCGAGAGCTGCTTCTGCGACGGGGAGGCCGTTGCGAAGGGCTTGAGTTGCATATTCAAGTCGGATGGCGTTGCGAATTTCCATGAGGCCTTGGCCGTTTTCTTCTTTGAGCTTTCGTGTAAGATAATCTTGTTGATAACCAGCTTTACGAGCAAGCTCTCTGAGAGTAAGTGTCCAGTTTTCTGGATCGCGAAGGAGCGATTGTACGCGCTCGTAAATGGAAGGTTCTGGAGATTGAGGGGAAGATGTTTTATGGGAGAGATCTGTTAACAGAGCAATGACAGAGATAACGGTGGAATAATCGCCGAGCTTAAGTTTACCTTTGGCCGGAAGCTTGGAGAGCAGTCCGTGTAGTTCATTCAGGATTTCCTGATTGAGGCGCCGATGGTTGAGCCGCCCTTGTTTTTTGTTGGCATCGTGAAAATCGAGTGCAAGGCAAAGAGGTCGAGTTTTTTCTTTTGACTGAAAGCCATGGGTGAGACCTGGAGGAATGGTAAAGAGCTCACCACTGCGAACTTTGTAGTTACGATGTCCTATTATTTGATGGCCTTCTCCAGAGAGATAGAGGATGAGTTGAGAGAAATCGTGATGATGACTTTTAACCTCGGACAGGCGATGCCGGTTAAGCTGAAGTTTTTTCAGAGAGAGATTCAGGGCCTGGATTTCGATCTTTTGGACGAGGATATGGCTCCAAGCAAGCATGCCCTCATAGAGCTGAATAGAGAGCTCTTGGCGAGGCTAAAGTCGTTTTTATGCTAATCAAAGTCGGATTTGTTCTAACCCTGAATACAGAAAAAAGGTATTCTTAAGAGCTATTAACCCCTTTAAGACAAATTATGGAAACACATACAGTAGGAATCATCATGAACGGAGTGACTGGGCGCATGGGTACAAACCAGCACCTTATCCGGTCCATTAAGGCGATTATGGACGAGGGCGGTATAAAGCTCAATGAGAACGAACGCATCATGCCCGATCCTATTCTGGTAGGACGGAGTGAGAGTAAGTTAAGAGCATTAGGTAATCGGGTCGGGATCTCAAAGATTTCAACAGACTTAGATGCTGTTTTGAAAGATCCCGCTTATCAGGTCTACTTTGATTCGACCTTAACAGGGCAACGCCCGATTGGTATTCGCAAAGCAATTGCTGCAGGAAAGCATATCTATTGTGAAAAGCCTACAGCGACATCCTCAGCAGATGCACATGCTCTTTATAAGGAAGTGACTGCGGCAGGATTAAAGAATGGGGTGGTTCAGGATAAACTTTGGTTACCTGGAATGCTTAAGCTTAAATTACTTATTGATTCTGGCTTTTTTGGGGAGATCTTATCTATCCGAGGCGAATTTGGTTACTGGGTTTTTGAAGGTGATACACAGACTTGTCAGCGGCCTTCATGGAATTATCGCAAAGAAGATGACGGTGGTATCATTGTTGATATGCTTTGTCATTGGCAGTATCTGGTCGATAATCTCTTTGGTAGCATCAAGAGTCTTTCTTGTTTGGGCGCGACGCATATTGAAAAGCGTTGGGACGAACAGGGTAAGCCCTATAAATGTACTGCAGATGATGCAGCCTATGCGACATTTGAGTTGGATAATGGGGCTATTTGCCAGTTCAATAGTTCATGGTGCGTGCGAGTGAGGCGTGACGATCTTTTAACATTGCAGGTGGATGGAACTAAGGGTTCTGCTGTGGCGGGTCTCAGAGATTGTGTGGTTCAGCATGGTAGTATCACACCAAAATGTGTTTGGAATCCTGACATCGATAGTCCTATCCAGTTTTTTGATGACTGGAACAAGGTTCCAACAAATGCTCTTTATGATAATGCATTTAAAGTGCAGTGGGAACTCTTCTTGAAGCATGTTGTGAAGGATGAGCCTTTCCGTTGGAGCCTCTTGGAAGGTGCTAAGGGTGTGCAGTTGGCAGAATTGGGCATTCAATCATGGGAAAAACGCAGCTGGGTCGATGTGCCCGATTTGAGTTCGTAGTGGCACACTATTGAGCCATTTTTACTCGCATATTTTTTCTTCTCAAAGAGCAGCCCCAAGGGCTGCTCTTTTTTAGATGTTGGTTATCAAGTGATTGGGTTGGTTTTTTTGGAAAAGCCTATTTTGTAGAGAATGGGAACTCTTTATGCTAAGTGTGCTTAAGATATCAATTATGAGTTCAATTATTTTTCTTCTCATCATTCCAACCATTATCTTAGCGGTTTATGCTCAGATAAGAGTTTCAAAGGCTTACAAAAAAAATGTGAAGATCCCATCACGGGGTCGTATTTCAGGTCGGGAGGCTGCTGCTGCTGTTATGGCGAGTGCGGGTATTCATGATGTCGAAATCGTTGCGATCCGAGGGGAGTTGACGGATCATTATGACCCAACGCATAAGCGATTGGCTTTAAGTGAAGCGAATTACTCGGGAACGAGTTTGGCCGCACTTGGTGTTTCTGCGCATGAAGCAGGACATGCTATTCAGCATAAGATTGGTTATTCTGCGCTTAAAGCCCGCATGGCGATGGTTCCAATTACTAATATCAGTTCCCGGATGTTGCCGTTTATTATGATGGGGGGCTTTTTCTTTGGCTTTGGTGGTCCTCTCTTAATAGAGATTGGTATTATTTGTTACTTTGTTCTGACGGTTTTTAATCTGGTGACGTTGCCGGTGGAATTTGACGCAAGTCGTAGAGCGAAAGTGGAATTAGTCAATTTGGGTATAGTGGATGCGGATGAAATGCCCGGGGTTAGTGAGACACTTAATGCTGCGGCACTTACTTATGTGGCTGCTTTCCTTTCTTCTTTGATGCATCTGGTTTATTTACTCGTTCTTCGGGGAAGGGACTAATCCCTGCGAAGGGAGAAGAGCTTATTTTTTTGGCTTGTTCCTTCTTGGAGTAACCGATTAGTTACGTAGAGAAGTGAGGCTGGCCTTATCGCGAGTGTGAGCCCACACTGAAGGATCTTTTAAGACTAATGGATATTCGAGCATTTCTCCAGGATGGACGGGTTATTCCGGCCCATCCATTGGCGTTAACATCTGAGCGTAAGCTCAGTGAAAAATATATGCGGGCGTTGTCTCGCTATTATGTGGAATCAGGGATTGGGGGGATCGCTGTTGGAGTGCATTCAACTCAGTTTGAAATTCGAGAGCCGGAAATTGGGTTATACCAACCTATTTTGGAGCTGGTAGCCGAGACGATGAATGAGTCGTTGGCTCAAGCTCCCCGTGATTTTCTGAAAATTGCCGGATTATGTGGTAAGACAGAACAAGCAGTGCAAGAAGCCGAACTGGCATCATCGTTGGGGTATCAAGCAGGTCTTTTGAGTTTGGTTGCCGTTCAGGGGGAGTCAGAAGATGAGATGATCGCGCATTGTGCGGAAGTCGCTAAGGTCATACCGATCATCGGGTTTTATCTTCAACCTGCCGTTGGTGGTCGTGTCTTACCTTATAGCTTTTGGCGGAAATTTATGGAGATTCCGCAGGTTATTTGCGTGAAAATTGCTCCATTCAATCGTTATCAGACGATTGATGTTGTCCGAGCGTTTATCGATTCGGGTCGCAAAGACATTTGTCTGTATACAGGAAATGACGACAATATCATTGTCGATTTGCTCACGCAGTTTTCATTTGGAGAGGGCAAGAGCGGGCGTATTATAGGAGGTCTTCTCGGGCAATGGGGAGTGTGGTCAAAAGCAGCTGTGGAACTGATGGAGGAGATCAAAGAAGCTCGAGAACAATCTATTTTATCAACGGAGTGGTTGACGCGCAATGCGGCTCTTACAGATATCAATGCGGCGGTGTTTGATGCAGCCAATAATTTTGCGGGGGTTTTACCCGGGATACATGAGGTTTTAAAACGACAGGGATTGATGGAAAATACGTTCTGTCTGGATGCCTCCTTAAAACTTTCGGATGGGCAATCTGAAGAGCTGGATCGTATCATGCAGACGTATCCGGAGTTTATGGATGATGATTTTGTTCGTGAAAATATCGATCGCTGGTTGAGTTGATCAGATTGACGAGATTCTCGTAGAGGCTTCGATGAAGGACTTACTGAAAAAATTGATAAGCATCCCCAGTGTTAATCCTTCAATGGGAGGAACAGGTGAAGCGGAGTTGTCGTCGTATCTCTTTGATCGATTATCCGCGTTGGGAGTGGAGGTTGTTCGGCAAGAGGTTTTTCCAGGAAGGGAGAATATTGCAGCCAGAATAGGTTCGTCGAAGGAACCGGCGATATTGCTGGAGGCACACATGGATACCGTAGCAGTCGACCCTTGGGCTGAAGGTAGTCCTTTCTCTCCGGAAGAAGAAGGAGGCCGTATTTATGGGAGGGGCTCGTGTGATACCAAGGCTTCGATGGCGGTTTTTTTATCTTGTTTCGAATATTTTGTCTCAAACAGTGAACAGCTAAAGAGGCCATTGGTTTTCGCTGCGACGGTTGACGAAGAAGAGAAACAGACCGGAGCCTATAAGCTGATGGATCTGAATTGGCCTTTTTATGGAGCGATAGCGGGGGAACCAACCTTATGCGGTATGATTAACCAGCATAAAGGATGTGTGAGATTTGCGATAGAGGTCTCGGGAAAAGCGGCTCATAGTTCATCTCCCGAATTGGGTGAGAATGCGATTTCCCGAATGGGCGAAATTATTCGAAGAATGGATGAATACCGGGATTCCCTGCAAACAGCTGCTGTTTCGGAGATGGGTGGGCCGACAGTAAGCATCGGCATTATTAAAGGTGGTGCTGGCGTGAATATTGTTCCGGATCACTGCCGTATCGAGGTTGATCGCAGAACTGTTCCAGGAGAAAGTGGCGATGGTATTGTGGCATCGATTACAGAGAGACTATCCGATTTACCCTGGGCGAAGGTTGTTCCAGGGTTACTTCGTCCTTCGATGGCAACTTCTGTGGATGAACCTTTTTGTGAAGAATTGGCGAATGCCATCAAGGTGCATGGTGCCTTTCGAGGTTTCGAATCAGCTCGTTATATGACAAGTGCGGTTGCGTATTCAGCGAAGAAAATTCCCTCTCTTGTTTTTGGCCCCGGAGATATTTCCAAGGCTCATATGAATGATGAATTTGTTGAGTTCAGCGAGCTGGAAAAAGCAAAGGCTATCCTTCTGACACTTTTAGCAAAAAAATAATCTGCTACCTTTTAAAAAATATGAATGCTCCTCTAAAAATTGGTCTAGTTGGTTTGGATACATCGCATGTTGTCAGTTTTGCTGATGAGTTTAATGATTCGACTTCTGCAAACCACATTCCGGGAGCTCGTATTGTCGCAGGTTTTCCCGGTGGGTCGCCAGATATGGAGCTGAGTATTAGTCGAGTGGATGGCTATACAAAGACGTTGAGAGAGAAGTATGATGTGGAGATTGTGAATTCTCCTGAGGTTGTAGCGGAGAAGGCTGATGCTATCCTTTTGACGACTGTTGATGGTCGTTTGCACAGGGATCAATTTTCCAGAATTGCCGAAGCAGGTAAGCCTGTTTTTATTGATAAACCATTGGCTGTTTGCAGTGAAGATGCCATTGCGATTGCAGCGATAGCGAAGAAAAGAGGGACTCCTCTGATGACTTCTTCGGCGCTTCGATATTCGATGGCTCTGACGGATGTTCTGGAGAGAAAAGGAAGAGAGAATGTGACTGGTGCTGATTTTGCCGGACCCATGGTGCTTGTACCCACTTGTCCTGGGTATTTCTGGTATGGAATTCACACGGCTGAGCAGTTATATACGAGCATGGGTAAAGGGTGTGAAAAGGTTATCGCCCGTTACTCGGAGAATCACGATTCGTTGATTGCTGTCTGGAAAGATGGACGAATAGGTACTTTGAGGGGGAACCGACTGGGGAATGATTCTTTTGATGGAATGGTCCATTTTGCGGATGAAATTTGCCATATTGATGTGGCTGCTGCCAAAAAACCTTTTACGAAAAGCCTCTCCGAAGCAGTTCTTGCATTCCTTTTGACTGGGAATTCTCCGATTGATCTGGAGGAGAGCGTTGAGATTGTTCGTTTTCTGGAAGCTGCCAATGAGAGTCGAGAGAGCGGTAAAGAAGTGTATCTCTAGATAAAAGGGGGATTTCG
>JAESUN010000181.1 GCA_016763045.1 Opitutaceae bacterium
CATCAGCATCGGCGGCATAGGCACGACGATCATCGAAAGCATGCCGATGAATGCAATCGGAACCAGCAGGTGCCGGTACTGGCGGAACCTTTCGACCAAGGCGTTCGAATTTAGGGGCAAACTATTAGCCATTAGCTGTTAGATCAACATTCCTTACGCTGTTTTCTTCCCGTTTAGCCTATACACATAAGCCAAAATCTCGGCAATCGCCGCATAATGTTCCGCAGGCACCTCTTCGCCAATCTCGACGCTCTTGTAAAGAGCCTGGGCCAGCGGTTTACGTTCAACCAAAGGGATGCCGTGCGCGACTGCGATTTGTCGGATACGCATAGCCATGAAGTCCGCCCCCTTCGCGATGACTCTGGGGGCCCGCATCGAGTCGGAATCGTATTGCAACGCGATTGAAAAATGCGTCGGGTTAGTGACGATGACATCGGCCTGCGGGACGGCCTGTGCGACGCGCTGCATCGCCAACTGCTTTGCCACTCGGGTACGACGCTGCTTGATCTGCGGGTCGCCTTCCATCCGCTTCATTTCTTCTTTAACGTCCTGCTTACTCATCATCAGATCTTGCTCGTGCTGCCAACGCTGAAAGGAGTAATCGATTAACGCCATAATCAAGAGGAGGATGGCGAGTTTCAATGCTAAGCCGTAAACCAACGTGCCAGCCGCACCGAACGCTTGCAACGCAGACAATTCGGCGATGTGCACGATTTTGGGCATGTCCTGCACCACAAACCATCCCGCAACAGCCGCGATCAACACGACCTTCTGCACGCTCATCACCAGCCGCATCACCGCGCGGAGCTTAAAGAGGTTAGCAATCCCCTTAAGTGGCGAAAGTTTGCCGAAGTTGGGCTCCAAAGGCTTAACGGTTAAGAGGAACCCCACTTGGCCAAGGGATGAGAGCAGGCCCACCGCCGCCACGGCAATCACCACCGGCCCAAGGGACGTCGCAAACATATACGCGCTGTAATAGGCCATCTCACCCACACCCTCGACGCGCGTCGGATTCGGGGAGTGTTCAGCCATCAACAAAACGCGCGTCGCGGCTCCAAGCCCTTCAAACATTCGCGTACCAAGCATGTGCAGCGCGACGATACCCCCCAGCAGCATGATCGCTGCTGTGAGGTCGGTGCTGCGTGCGATGTTGCCATCGTTTCGCGCTTCCTGCAAACGCCTTGGTGTTGGCGCCTCGGTTTTTTCGAAGTTATTCTCAGCCATGGGAACCGTTAGTTACTAAAAAACAAAGCCAATTCTTCCAAAAATACGCCCAGTTGATCCACATACACCCAGGCGGCGACCGATATGAAGGCCACCAAAAAAGTAATCCCGTTAAGAATCCGGATCGTGAATCCGACACTCATAATGTTTAGCTGAGGAACCGTCCTCGCGATAAAACCTAACGCTACCGTCTGAAGAAATATCAAACAAAGAAGCGGAGCCGCAATCCGGAACGCCATCTGGAAGACCACCGCGAGCATGCCTTGGACCATCTCGACAAGTCCACCAAAATCCCTGAAGCCCCCAAGCGGAACGGTATCAAAACTGTCGACCAGGATCATAAGCATGATCCGATGCCCTCCGAGGATCGCGAAGATGGCAAGCCCCATCATGAAAAGCGAGTTGGCGATAACGCCAGATTGTTCGCCGGATTCAGGGTTAACGATGTCCGCAAAACCGATGCCGATCTGCTTGTCGATAATATCTCCGCCAAACTGCATGCCGATCAAAGGCATACTCGCACAGTACCCAATGATCAGGCCGACCATGAGTTCCATGGCAACCTGGGGGAGTAGTGTCCAAAGAGACAAACCATGATCAATCACAAAACCGAGCGTTGCCGCGGAAGGTCGGCCCGAGGTCAGGAGCATCGGGTAGACACAAAAGGTCAAAGAGAAAACGAGCATGACCTTGACGATGCGCGGGATCGTCCCGCTGCCAAAGATCGGCGCGAGGATGAAGATGCCGGATAGCCGAAACATGACCATAAGCCATGCGGGCATGTGATCCAGTAATGGTCCAAGGTCTCCAGGCAACGTGTCGGGCCTCCATACCCTTAATAACTAGCGAGCTCCGCTCGCCGTTCAACGATCCACTTAATTAGCCGTACGGCCCGCCAAACATCCGAGCGGCAAAATCCATGATCTGCGTGAGAATCCAAGGCAACACGAGGATGGCGGCGATGCCCATCCCCACAATTTTAGGAACGAAACTCAGCGTCTGTTCCTGGACCTGCGTAACCGCTTGAAGCAGGCTGACAATCAATCCGATGATCAACGCAGCAGCGAGAATAGGCATTGACTACACCAACATGAGCGTGAGCGTCTCACGCACCACATCGATTGCTTGATCTACGGTCATTGCCATCATAAGCCCCTACCACTCCATCTCGGCGCGCAAAGGCGGCGCCTCAGCAACTACTACGTTGTCACTCCAGGTACTGCAAAACTCGACAACAGGTTCCCCGCAACCAGCATCCAGCCATCCACCAACACGAACATCAACAGTTTAAACGGCAACGAAATCAACACCGGCGGCAACATCATCATCCCCATCGAGATCAAGATGCTTGAGATCACCATGTCGATAATCAAGAACGGCAGATAGAGTTGAAACCCCATCAGAAACGCGACTTTAAGCTCACTTAAAATAAACGCGGGCACCAACGTAATCAGGTCCACATCGTTCTCAAGCGTAAGCAACTGCGGCTCGCTGGTATCAACACCTCGGTATTCCAAGATCATGAAAGTGTCAGCCTCGTTGCCCGCATATTGGATCTGATCGAACATGAACGACTTGATCGGACCCTTTGCCTGGTCCCAGGCCTGCAGTTCGTTGATCTCGTTTGCGGTCAGCGGGATGATGGCCTTTTCATTGATCTCGGTAAACGTCGGGGCCATCACGATCATCGTCATAAACAGCGACAAGCCAACTAAGACCTGAGACGGCGGAAGCGATTGCGTGCCCAACGCTTGACGAAGCAGCGAAAGCACCACGATGATCCGCGTGAAGCTCGTACACATCACCAGGATCGCCGGCGCCAGCGATAAAACCGTCAGCAAAAGCACGATCGACAGCGAAGTGCTTAGGCCGCTGTCAGTTGTGCCGTCCGAATCGGTGGAGTTCGAAC